>CANFMK010000029.1 GCA_947448325.1 Comamonadaceae bacterium | reverse complement strand
GTTGTTCAGTGAAATTTTGTGGCATGGTGACCTCCAGAGAGTTAAACAAATCTTGTCAGTGATACGACTGTGGGGCAATCGATGGCTTATCTTAACTCTTATAGAAGACCGACCAATCATCTTATGTCTTATATAAGACAAATATTTTTCTTATGATAAACAACAAGTTACAGATGTTAATTCACAATATAAAAATCATTTTCTCATATTGAGAAAATATGACGCAACGCAACATGGCAATTTATTGCATTATGAAAATCTGAAGTTTCATTGTGAAATAGATGTTGTCTATCCAGTGCGCACTGCACAACATGACATTTCCATGGCCCGCGCAGAATCGATGCAGATCATCAATGCAGGCAACCTGTGCATGAACAACATGGGTAACAACCCCAAGCGAAAAAAACTGTTCTTCCCTTGGAAACATGGGTTTTCTCCAGTAGCATGAGAAGCCGCTTCAAATTGGTGTAACCGGCTTTGAAACAACTTCCGTACAGAGGAATCTCAACATGGCAACTGCAAAAAAAACCCCGGCTAAAAAAGCTGCTCCCGCAAAAAAAGTAGCAACTGCTAGCGCAGCACCTGCTAAAAAAGCTGCCGCAAAAGCGCCAGCCAAAAAACGCACGCCCAATGCGGCATTCATGAAGGCACTGACCCCTAGCGCCGCATTGGCTGCTGTGGTGGGCGCAGCCCCTCTGCCACGCACTGAAGTTGTGAGCAAGATGTGGGTCTACATCAAAAAGCACGGCTTGCAAGACAGCGTGAACAAGCGCAACATCAATGCCGACGACAAGCTCAAAGCCGTGTTTGGCAAAGCCCAAGTCACCATGTTCGAATTGGCCGGCCTGATTGGCAAGCACTTAAAATAAGTCAAGCCAGATCGCATTGAAAATGCCGATCACCTCTCAGGTGATCGGCATTTTTTCTTGCCCAATCCGCTCTCGAATTTGAGCGGGAATTTAGCGTTTCAAAGCTGCTGCACTGATGGCGCTGAGCGTGCTGCGGGTGGTGATGACTTCAGGGTTCAGCATCACCTCGATCAAGGTGCCTTGATTTCGCCCCAAGGCCTGGACCAGTGCTTCTTCAAATTCTGCTGTGCGCGTGATGTGCACACCCTCATAGCCATAGGCTTTGGCCAGCGCAGCAAAGTCAGGATTATTCAATCCCGAACCCGAAACATGGCTGGGATATTCGCGTTCTTGGTGCATGCGAATCGTGCCGTACATGCCGTTATTGAGCAGCACAATGATGGTTTTGGCTCCGTGCTGCACAGCAGTGGCCAGTTCCTGCCCATTCATTAAAAAGTCACCATCGCCGGCAATGGTGAAAACGGTTCTGCCCGTCAAGATGGCTGCGCCGATGCCAGCGGGGACGCCATAGCCCATCGATCCGACCGTGGGCGCCAATTGCGTTTTATGGCCTTTGACCAAACCGTGATGCTTGTAATAACGGTGAACCCAACTGGCAAAGTTACCTGCACCATTGGTCAGTACCGCATCGGCAGGCAGGTGTTTTTGCAAAACGGCAATCACCGATGGCATGTCAACCAAACCGGCTTCATTGTCTGCAGGCAAACCGACCAGGGACTGCGGCCTCGTATTGGCCTCGTAGTCTTCATGGATGGCCTGCGTCCAAGCCTCCCAAGGCACGGCAATCGGGGCTGTTAACACTTCTAAACTGCGGGCCGCCGCATTCATGGTGGCACAGATGGCCAAGTCAGCTTGATAAACACGGTTCAACTCTTCGGCGCTGGCATGGATATGCACCAATGTCTGCTGCGCTTTGGGCGGTGTCAGCAAGGTGTAACCGCTGGTGGTCATTTCACCCAGACGCGGACCGATGGCGATGATCAAGTCACTGCTTTTGATGCGTGCGGCCAATTGGGGATTGATGCCAATGCCCACGTCGCCGGCGTATTGCGGGTGAAAATTATCAAATGTGTCTTGAAATCGGAAAGCGTTACCGACCGGCAGCTTCCAGTTCTCAGCAAAGCGTTGCAAGGCTTGCGCGGCTTGCACGGTCCAGCCACCGCCACCGGCAATGACAAACGGGCGTTGGGATTGCAGCAGCATCTCACGCAAACGGCGCAAGGCACCGGGGTCGCTCCAAGCCTCCACCGCCTCCACGCGCGCCAGCGGTTGGGCTTGCACCATTTGCACCAGCATGTCCTCGGGCAAGACCAAAACGACCGGTCCCGGACGCCCATTCATGGCTGTGGCAAAGGCTCGGGCCACATATTCGGGAATGCGTTTGACATCATCGATCCGCTCAACGCGTTTGGCCATGCCTTTGGTGCTGGGGCCAAAGAAAGCCGCAAAATCGACCTCTTGGAAGGCTTCTCGGTCCCTTGTATCACTGGCCACATCCCCCACAAACAACACCATCGGGGTGGAGTCTTGGAACGCCGTGTGAATCCCAATGGACGCGTTTGTTGCGCCGGGGCCTCGGGTGACGAAACAAACACCAGGTCGTCCGGTCAGCCGACCCTGGGCGTCGGCCATGAAGGCCGCCCCCCCCTCTTGGCGGCAGGTGACAAATTGAATTTTGTCGGCATGCGCATGAAACCCGTCCAGCACAGCCAGATAGCTTTCACCGGGAACGCCAAAAGCATGCGTCACCCCTTGGGCAATCAAGCACTCCACAAGCAGGTGACCGCCCATGACGGCTGCGTGCGAGTTTTCAGTGGGGTGGGCGTTCATGCTGAGTTCTCCGAAAGTTCAGCCAAGATTAGCAGATGGCAAAGACTTGGCACGTCACTGCAGGGCCCGGAATTGAACACAGGTGACAGCGTGTCTCCATCAAGATCAGCACACTGATGCAAACCTCAGAGGAGCCCCTATGAAAATCAGAGAACTCGCCAGTGGCCTGCAATTTCCCGAAGGCCCGATCGCCATGGACGACGGCTCGGTGTTGTTGGTGGAGATAGCACGCGGAACATTGACGCGGGTCACGCCCGATGGACGAGTCTCTGTCGTGGCGAACTTGGGTGGCGGACCGAATGGCGCGGCCATCGGCCCTGATGGTGCGGTCTACATCTGCAATAACGGCGGCTTCAACTACACCACCGAATCCGACGGATGTTTCCGCCCTATTGGACAGGCCACGGATTACAGCGGCGGCCGCATTGAACGCGTCAACCTGCACACTGGCAAATTTGAGCGGCTTTATGACCGCGTCGAAGGCTTGGACTTGCGAGGGCCCAACGACATTGTGTTTGACGCCCATGGCGGGTTTTACTTTTCAGATCTGGGCAAAGTCAGGCACAGTGAAATGGACCGCGGCGGTATTTATTACGGCACACCGAATGGCAACTCTGTGAATGTGATTGCCAGGCCGGTGATGACGCCCAATGGCATTGCCCTGTCGCCCGATGGTCAAACGCTCTACTACGCAGAAACCGAAGGCGCTCGCGTATGGGCTTTTGATGTCACAGGGGCGGGACAAGTGCGCAAAGAGGGCTGGCCTTCGCCCCAAGGTGCGCGCATGCTGGCCGCATCACCAGGAGGGCATTACCAGCGCTTTGACTCGATGGCGGTAGACGCTTTAGGCAATGTGTGTGTCGCCACCTTGATCCATGGCGGCATCACGATGATTTCACCCGATGGCAGCTTGCAAAGCCATGTCAGCTTACCGGATCGCTTCACGACCAATTTGTGTTTTGGTGGGCCAGACAAACGCACGGTGTTTGTGACTTTATCGGGCAGTGGCAAGCTGATCGCCATCGATGACTGGCCTGTTCCAGGACTGGCCTTGCACAACCCCGCCTGAAACGGGTCGGTCTTCGTTAAAGCGCAGGCAATTGGGCCTGCGCTGTTTTTCGGCCCACGCCCAAGGCCGCGCCGACGCTGAGCAACAGCACAGCCGCCGCACAGGCCAAGGTCGCAGAATACCAACCGCGGTCCATGAAAACGCCAAAAATCACCGGCGAGAGGGCAAAGCCCACATCCAAACCCGAATAAACCAAGCCATAAACACGCCCTGTGGCGCCTTTCGGCGTGGCTTTCTTGATCATCAAATCGCGGCTCGGGCCGCCAATGCCAATGGCGAAACCGGTCGCAGCCAACACCGTCATGGTCCCCATGGCGCCCAACCAACCCGTGGCACACAAAGCCAAAAAGACTGCGGCGATGCTCATGCACACCGCCACCACGCGGTCACTGTGAATGGGGTGTTTGGCCGCCACAAAACCACCCACCAGCATGCCCAGGGCGCCGCACAGCATGTAGGCGGTCAAAGTCAGGGTTGCAGCTTCCAGGGTCACTTGATGCAATGCTTTCAAAATGGGCAATGAAAAGTTTTGCACCACGGCCAATGTGAAAGTTGAAAGCAAAAAGAAGGCAAAACACCACCACACCACGGGCAAGCGCATGAAAGCCATGTCATGGCCGCTGGGCGCGTCCACCTGTTTTTTGACCACGGTGGTGGCCAGCAAGTCGCGATTCACCCACAGCACGCCCAAGATGGAGAGATACAACAAGGCCGCAGCGACATAGGCCATACGCCAACCGGCCCACACCGACAGCAAGCCCAAGAAAACAGGCGCAGCCGCCCAGCCCAAACTGCCCGTGAGGCCATGGACACTGAACGCATAACCGATGCGTTCGCTAGAGACACGCTGATTCAAAATGGTGAAATCCACAGGATGGAAAGCGCAGTTGCCCAGCCCTGCCAATGCGGCCACGCACAACATGCTGGCATAGCTGTCGCCCACCGAGGCCAGGCCGCAGGCCATGGCAAAAAACAAAAGAGAAGCAAACAAAATGGGGCGCGCACCGAAGCGATCGACGACAAAACCAGAACTGGCCTGCCCCACGCCTGAAACCACGAAAAACAAGGTACTCATGAATCCCAGCTCGGAGTAGCTCCAACCGTATTCCTTGATGAAGACAGGAAACATCAATGGCAACAGCAAATGGGAAAAGTGAGAACTGGCGTGCGCCAGGCCGACCAAGGCCATGATGACAGCATCTTGCCGCAAGGGCACAGCGCAAGAGCTCAACGTATTGGCAGAAACAGAGGTCATGACATGAATAAAAAAAGGGGCCCACCAAAAAGGGCCCCTTCATCATAACGGTCCGATGCGAATGGCGCTCAAGGGCTCACTGTTTCCGAAATCACACGGTCAAATTTGAAAACACCAGGCTCTCGCACCGGATCCACATCCACAGGGATCGTTGACTTGGGCAGGAAATGTCCCTCCAGCAAGAGTTTAGACAATGGGTTTTCAATGCGTTGTTGAATCGCGCGTTTCAGGGGGCGCGCACCAAAAACAGGGTCAAAACCCACTTTAGCCAATTCCGCATAAGCCGCCTCGGACACGTCAAAGGACAGTTCCAACTTCGCCAAACGCGCCGCCAACGCCTGGATTTGGATTCTGGCAATCGACTCGATGTGCTGCGCATCCAGCGAATGGAACACCACCGTTTCATCGATCCGATTCAAGAACTCGGGACGGAAGTAGTTCTTCAACTCCCCCCAAACGGCATCTTTAACCTCCTCATAAGGTTCGCCGACCATGGACTGGATCATTTGCGAGCCAATGTTCGACGTCATCACAATCACGGTGTTCTTGAAGTCCACCGTCCGACCTTGTCCATCGGTCAGGCGTCCGTCGTCCAGTACCTGCAACAAGACATTGAAAACATCTGGGTGGGCTTTTTCGACTTCGTCGAGTAACAACACCGAATAAGGTTTACGGCGCACAGCCTCCGTCAAATACCCGCCCTCCTCGTAGCCCACATAGCCGGGAGGTGCCCCAATCAAGCGGGCCACAGAATGCTTTTCCATGAATTCACTCATGTCAATGCGAATCAAGTGGTCTTCGCTGTCAAACAAGAATCCGGCCAAGGCTTTGCACAATTCGGTCTTGCCCACGCCTGTGGGGCCCAAGAACAAAAAAGAACCCGTTGGACGATTTGGATCTGAGAGCCCCGAGCGGGAACGGCGAATCGCATTGGCCACCGCACTGATGGCCTCGTCTTGACCGATCACGCGTTGGTGCAATTTGCCTTCCATTTTCAGCAGTTTTTCCCGCTCACCCTGCATCATTTTGGACACTGGAATGCCAGTAGCGCGGCTGACCACTTCGGCAATTTCCTCGGCCCCGACTTGGGTGCGCAACAAGCGATGACCCGTGCCGGCTTGCTTACCCGTTTCTTTGGCCTGGGCTTCTTTCAACAGCTTTTCCAATTCAGGCAACTTGCCGTACTGAAGCTCAGCGACCTTGTTGAAATCGCCTTTGCGCGTATGCGCCTCGATCTGCTGTCGCAGCTGATCGATTTGCTCACGCACGTGCTGACTGCCTTGGGCCTGCGATTTCTCAGCGCGCCAGATTTCCTCTAGATCGGCAGCTTCTTTTTTCAGTTTCACGATTTCTTCTTCGATCAGCTCCAAACGCTTGCGGGAAGCTTCGTCTTTTTCCTTTTTGATGGCCTCGCGCTCAATTTGCAATTGAATCAAGCGGCGGTCGAGTTTGTCGATGACTTCAGGCTTGGAGTCGATTTCGATCTTGATTTTGGCAGCCGCCTCGTCGATCAAATCAATCGCTTTGTCTGGCAAGAAACGATCGGTGATGTAGCGGTGGCTCAACTCTGCGGCGGCCACGATGGCCGGGTCGGTGATGTCCACGCCATGGTGCACTTCGTACTTTTCTTGCAAGCCTCGCAAGATGGCGATCGTGGCTTCGACCGAAGGTTCGCCGACCAAAATCTTTTGGAAACGACGCTCCAAGGCCGCGTCTTTCTCAATGTATTTGCGGTATTCGTCCAGTGTGGTGGCGCCCACGCAATGCAGCTCACCTCGGGCCAAAGCAGGTTTGAGCATATTGCCCGCGTCCATGGCGCCCTCGGCCTTACCAGCGCCCACCATGGTGTGCAATTCATCGATGAAGACAATCGTCATGCCTTCGTCTTTGGCCAGTTCATTGAGTACGGTTTTCAGACGCTCCTCAAATTCACCTCGGAACTTGGCGCCCGCCAGCAGGGAGGCCATGTCCAGCGACAAGACCCGTTTGCCACGCAAAGAGTCAGGCACCTCGCCCGCCACAATGCGCTGCGCCAAACCTTCCACGATGGCGGTCTTGCCCACGCCAGGCTCGCCGATCAAAACCGGGTTGTTTTTGGTACGGCGTTGCAACACTTGAATGGCACGGCGGATTTCGTCATCGCGGCCAATCACCGGGTCCAGCTTGCCCAACCGTGCCCGCTCGGTCAAATCAACGCAGTATTTTTTAAGAGCTTCTCGTTGCCCCTCCGAGTCGGCCGAATTCACGTTTTGCCCGCCCCGCACAGCCTCTATCGCTGATTCCAGGCTTTTGCGTGACAAGCCGTTTTCTTTGGCCACGCGGCCTAATTCGGACTTGCTGTCCGTCAGCGCCAATAAAAACAACTCCCCCGCCACAAAGGCGTCGCCCCGCTTGATTGATTCTTTTTCGGCCGCTTGGAGCAATTTAACCAAATCTGGCCCCACTTGAACCTGATCCTGACCTGTCACTTGAGGCAGGCGCTTGACCGCACTGTCGGCCGCCAATGTCAAACCCGCCACATTCACACCGGCGCGTTCCAGCAAGGGGCGAGGACCATCATCCTGGCGCAGCATGGCCAACAACACGTGCGCTGGGTCAATGTAAGCGTGATCCTGACCCAATGCCAAGGTCTGCGCTTCGCTCAGGGCTTCTTGAAATTTGGTGGTTAATTTGTCAATTCGCATGGATAAAACTCCTGTTTTCATCAAGCTTGTGATGAATAGAGCAATTTCAAGTCTCCGCGATGCACCACATTTGCCTAAAATCAAACAATGAACATCCACCAAATGTCGGTGAACTATGTAGAACGCCAGGATCGCTTGATGCTGCGCGTGAACACCCAAGACGGCCAAGAGTTTCGACTTTGGCTGACCCGTCGGCTGACAGGACGCCTTTTGCCTCATTTACAAGGATGCGTTGTTCAGTTGGAAACCAGAAACCCGCAAGTCTCGGTAGCCGACCCGGCTGCGCAACAAATGCTCACAGAGCTGCAAAGGGAAACCTTTTTGGAAAAGGCGGATTTCTCCACCCCCTTCACCAGCCAAGCACCTGAACTTCCGCTCGGCGAAGAACCTATTCTCGTCACCGATGTACAACTGAACATGCACTCGAGTGGCACTTTGAATGTGGTGTTCAAAGACCACAGCGGCAACAACGCCACCGGGCGATCCTGCCAACTTGGACTTCAATTGTCGCTTTTGCATGGCCTGCTGCACTTGATCGCGCAAGCCTTGCAACAAGCCAACTGGCGAATGGATGGTCCTGCCGTCACACCGCAAAATGATGCTGCAGACCCTTCTACCCCGCTACGCCCCAACTACACCCATTGAACTACACGCCCCCAAACACCATGAAAACCACACACCCGTTGCAGATTTTGGTCCTGTCTTGTCTTCTTTTGACCAGTGGGCTGACCTTCCAGGCTCAAGCGGCTGCCAGCGGCGGAAAAACAGCGCCAGCGCCAAGGTGCCTGGTGGCGGAGGTCAGGGGAATCGCCTTCACTATCCATCACCCCAATGACCGTTACCTGGCCATCACAGAGTGGCTGAATAAAAACGGAGCCGCTTGCTCGCTCGAAAAGTTGCAGTACATCAACAGCAACCGCCCCAATTGGTTTGGCCATTCAGACTCACCCGCCCTGGGACAAGTCTTGGATCAATTGATTGAAATAGCCACAGGCGCACCGCCCAAACAGGCCACCCCACCAGACAAAGACCGCTCATCTTTGCTGGCAGGCACAAGTCGCGAGGACGCCCCTGCACCGGTGGTTGCGCCTGCTGGAACGGGTCAACCGCCCATCGTCGTTGCGCCGGTTCTCGCCACACCGGGTGGGCCTGGGGGCAAGGCGCCGGGTGCTGGCGCTAGACCTTAAAAGCAGACCCTCAGTTGGACGCCTGAATGCCCCAACGGGCCAAGGCCTGATCGTCAGAAACACGGGCATCCACCCAATGTGCACCCTGAGGGGTCTGCTCTTTCTTCCAAAATGGGGCTTGGGTTTTAAGGTAATCCATCAAAAACTCACAGGCCTTGAAGCTTTCGCCTCGGTGCGCCGAAGTGACCGCCACCATCACAATCTGATCGGCCGGACCTAATTCACCGACCCGGTGAATCACACGCACTTGGTAGATATCAAAGCGCAGATGCGCAGCGTCGATCATGGCTTCGATCGACTTTTCGGTCATGCCCGGGTAATGTTCCAGCGCCATGGTTTGAACTTCGTCTTGTGCCTGCCCCGTCAAAGCCCGTGTATCGCGCACCGTGCCCACAAAGCTACACACTGCGCCCACACGGGTGTCATTCAGCCGCATGCGCTCAATTTCTTGCGCCACATTGAAATCCTCGGTCTGAATGCTGACGCGCGCAGTCATGAATCTAACCGCCTGTCACCGGTGGAAAAAAACCGACTTCGCAACCGGCGGTGAGCGGGGCCGTGGATTGGCACATCACCTGATTCAAGGCCATGCGCACAGGTTTCTCTGCAGCCAGGCAATGAAAAGACTCTCCCCGTTGCAGTAACTCAGATCGCAATTCGCCCACAGTCAGCGCGCTGGTTTGCCAGCTTTCGCTGCCACAACCCAAAGATTCACGAATCGAGGCAAAGTAACGTAATTGAACTTGAATCATGTCCGTTTGTCCTGGTCACTCAGCGCGCATCACAAGAGCAAATCGGCAAAGCTCAAATAGCTCACCAGATCGCCTTTTTGAATCGTCGTGCCCGCAGGATTGTCGAGCAAGCCATCACCCCAGACCGCCGAAGTCAACACCCCAGAACTCTGGTTGGCAAACAAATCCAGGCCGCCTTGCGCATTGCGACGCACGCGCAAAAATTCACGTCGGCGGTCCGCCTTGGGTAAATCGAAATTCGCAGGCATGCGCATGCGCACAGGTTGTGTGTGTTGGACGCCTTGCAGCTGCAAAACAAAGGGGCGCACCAGGAGCAAAAAAGTCACAAAACTGGAGACGGGATTGCCTGGCAAGCCGATGAAATGGGCTCGATCGCCCGCCTCTCGCTCAACCCAGCCATAGGCAAAAGGTTTGCCTGGTTTCATGCCAATTTGCCAAAGATGCAAAGCGCCCAAAGATTGCACAGCAGGTTTGACATGGTCCTCTTCACCCACAGAGACGCCACCGCTGGTCAAAATCAGGTCATGGTGGTCGGCGGCCGACTTCAAAGCAGCGATCGTGGCATCGCGTCGATCGGGCACGATACCCAGGTCACTCACTTCGCAGCCCAAACGGTGCAATAAAGCACGCAAGAAAAAACGGTTGGAGTTGTAAATCGCGCCTGGCGGCATATCTTCGGGAGCCACATCGCCAGGCATCACCAGTTCGTCACCAGTTGAAAACAGGGCCACGCGGGGTTTGCGCTTCACCCGCAGGTGCGACAAACCGATGCTTGCGGCCAAACCCAGACTCGCGGGATGCAAGCGCTCGCCAAGCTGCAGGACGGTGGTTCCACACGCCACATCTTCGCCACTGCGGCGAATCCATTGACCCTGTTGAGGCACCGCTTGGATGCGAACTTCTTTGGCACGCTGAGGGTCCTGACCCGCTTCCAGTACCGTATCTTCTTGCATCACCACAGCATCCGCGCCCACAGGCATCGGCGCACCCGTGAAAATTCTCGCAGCTTCTCCCTTTTGCAAAGCGACACCCTGATGACCTGCGGGAATGCGTTGCGTGACGCGCAAAAGTGTTCCTGGTGCAGCAACATCGGCGCAGCGCACAGCGTAACCATCCATGGACGAATTGTCTTGCGGCGGAACCTGCAAAGCAGAGACAACATCCTGCGCCAATACGCGACCATCGGCGTCAAACGTCGCCAGCGATTCTTCTTCGACCACGGGCTGGGCAAAAGCCAGCAATTGGGCCAGGGCCTGGTCCAAATCTATCAAACCTGGACGAGGCGGTGGGGATGCTGCAGTCAATGTCGCAGTCATGAGTTCAGTCGCAATGTTCAGCGATGTAACTTTGAATCAAGGCGGTGTCGGCCGGCATGACCTTCACCCGTTTGGGCAAGGCTTCGATGCCATTGAACTGCGGTGGGCGCTCAGGTTCGCGGCCCAAGGCTTCCACCAAAGTGGCTGCAAATTTGATCGGCAAGGCGGTTTCCAAGACCAACATCGGTTGTCCTGCAACCCGATGTTCGCGCGCCACTTTGACGCCGTCGGCCGTGTGCGTGTCGATCATGACACCGTAGAGGGCGAACACATCGCGGATGGTGGCCAAACGGTCAGCGTGCGTGCTTTTGCCGCTGACAAAACCGTAGCGCTGTGCAGCCTGCGCAAACAGCGGATCGGCACTCAGGTCAAAGCGGCCTTGCTGGCTGAGGGTGGGGCCAAACAGCTGAGCGACACGGGCACCGTCTCGGCCCAGCAAATCGAAAACAAAACGCTCAAAGTTACTGGCCTTGGAAATGTCCATCGACGGGCTTGAAGTTTCGTGGGTATCCGCAGTACCGCGCACGCGGTACACGCCGGTGCGGAAAAACTCATCAAGCACATCGTTTTCGTTGGTGGCCACCACCAAGTGGGCAATCGGTAAGCCCATCATGCGTGCCACATGACCGGCGCAGACGTTGCCGAAATTGCCACTGGGCACCGCAAAGCTGACTTGCTCTGCGTTGGTGTGCGTGGCCTGAAAGTAACCTGCAAAGTAGTACACCACCTGGGCCAACAAACGCGCCCAGTTGATTGAATTGACGGTGCCAATTTTGTATTTGCGTTTGAAATCCAAGTCGTTAGACACGGCTTTGACAATGTCTTGGCAATCATCAAAAACACCGTCGATGGCAATGTTGTGGATGTTGTCATCCAGCAAACTGAACATTTGCGCTTGCTGAAAAGGACTCATCCGACCATTCGGACTGGTCATGAAGACACGCACACCCTTTTTGCCGCGCATCGCGTATTCGGCCGCACTCCCCGTGTCGCCCGAGGTGGCGCCCAGGATGTTCAGCTCTTCGCCGCGCCGGGCCAGTTCGTACTCGAACAAATTGCCGAGCAACTGCATCGCCATGTCTTTGAAGGCCAGCGTCGGTCCGTTGGACAAGGCTTCCAAATACAACTCAGGCGCATTCGCGCCAGCCGCTTGCAGGGGCTTGAGCGGCACAATCTGTGGTGTGCCAAAGACCGCTTCGGTGTAAGTTTTATCGCACAAGGCTTTTAAATCTGCGGCGGGAATGTCGTCGATGTACAAGGACAACACCGCAAAAGCCAATCCGGCATAACCTTCGGCCTGCCAGATTCCGCGCCAATTCGACAATGTGTGCGCATCCACCTGCGGGTAGTGATCGGGCAGGTAAAGCCCTCCATCAGGGGCCAAGCCTTCCAGCAAGATCTCACAAAAGCGTTTGCGATCGGCATGACCGCGGGTCGAGAGGTAACGCATCAGTTCAGCTCTTCTTTGCGAATACGGGTGATCGGTGCCAATACGGTGGGCAACGCCTGCATTTGGGCCAGCACTTCGTTCATCGTGCCTTCACGGGTGTCATGGGTCAAGATGATCACATCCGTCTGGTTCTCTCCGGCCTGACTCACCTGATCGGCTTCGCGTTGCAAGACGGCATCGATGCTGATGCCGGCATTGGCCAGCAAGCCAGTCAATTTGGCCAAGACACCAGCCTCGTCCGCAACGCGCAAGCGCAGGTAGTAACTGGTCACGATGTCGCTCATCGGCAAAACGACCAAATCACTCATCGCGTTCGGTTGGAACGCCAGATGAGGCACGCGGTTGAGCGGATCGGCGGTGTGCAGGCGGGTGATGTCCACCAAATCAGCAATCACCGCGCTGGCCGTCGGCTCTGAACCTGCGCCCTTGCCGTAATACAAGGTGGTGCCCACTGCATCACCTTGCACCATGACCGCGTTCATGGCGCCTTCCACGTTGGCAATCAAGCGCTGAGTGGGAACCAAACTGGGGTGAACCCGCAACTCGATGCCTTTTTCTGTTCTTTTGGTCACACCCAACAATTTGATGCGGTAGCCCAGTTGCTCTGCGTACTTGATATCGGCCGCGCCCAATTGGGTAATGCCTTCCACATAAGCTTTGTCAAACTGCACGGGGATGCCAAAGGCTATTGCGCTCATGAGCGTCACTTTGTGCGCCGCATCCACGCCTTCAATGTCAAAGGTGGGATCCGCTTCAGCGTAACCCAGACGCTGGGCCTCTTTCAGCACCACGCTGAAATCGAGACCTTTGTCGCGCATCTCGGACAGGATGAAGTTGGTGGTGCCGTTGATGATGCCCGCAACCCATTGGATGCGGTTGGCGGTCAAGCCCTCGCGCAAGGCCTTGATGATGGGAATGCCACCTGCCACGGCCGCTTCGAACGCCACCATCACGCCTTTGGCTTGGGCCGCAGCAAAAATCTCGGTGCCGTGCACAGCCAGCAAGGCTTTGTTGGCTGTGACCACATGTTTGCCTGCTGCGATGGCCTCCAACACCAACGCTTTGGCAATGCCGTAGCCGCCAATCAATTCGATGACGATATCGATCTCGGGGTTGGCAATCACGGCACGCGCGTCATTGACCACTTGCACATTCGGCCCCACCACAGCTTGTGCGCGTTCGACATCCAAATCAGCCACCATGGTGATTTCAATCCCACGCCCAGCACGGCGTGTGATTTCGGCTTGATTGCGCTGCAACACATTGAAAGTGCCAGTGCCCACGGTGCCAATGCCCAAAAGGCCTACTTGAATCGGTTTCATCATTCTCAATTTCTCTTTACTCAATCGGTACCGCAACGTTTGCGGACTGACGCCAAAAATTTGGCGACACGGCCAATGGCTTCACGCAAATCGTCTTCGTGCGGCAAGAACACAATCCGAAAATGGTCTGTGTCTGGCCAGTTAAAGCCCGTGCCTTGAACCAACATGACTTTGGTTTCTTGCAATAACTCCAAGAAAAACTGCTGGTCATCTTCAATCGGATAGACCTTGGGGTCTAACTTGGGAAACATGTACAAAGCCGCTTGAGGCCTGACGCAACTCACGCCAGGAATCGCCGTGATCAGCTCAAACGCCAAATCACGTTGTTTGCGCAATCGACCGCCCTCGCCTACCAACTCGTTGATGCTTTGATGCCCACCCAAGGCGGTTTGAATGGCCCATTGACCTGGCACATTGGCACACAGGCGCATGTTCGACAGCATGTTCAAGCCCTCGATGTAGTCCTTGGCTGATTTCTTATCGCCTGAGACCACCATCCAACCGGCACGGTAACCGCAAGAACGGTAACTCTTGGACAGGGAATTGAATGTCAAGGTCAATACATCGGTGCTCAAACTGGCAATCGGCGTGTGTTTGACATCGTCATACAAAACTTTGTCGTAGACCTCATCGGCAAAAATCACCAACCCGTGTTCACGTGCCAAATCAACAATGCTTTGCAGCAAGGCATCCGAATACAAGGCCCCCGTGGGGTTGTTGGGGTTGATGACCACAATGCCCTTGGTGCGGGGTGTGACCTTGCGACGGATGTCCTCAATATCAGGCATCCAACCATCGGCCTCGTTGCACAAGTAATGCACGGGTGTACCGCCGGACAAACTGGTTGCTGCGGTCCACAATGGGTAATCAGGCGCTGGCAACAGCAACTCATCACCGTTGTCCAGCAAGCCGTTGGTGGCCATGACGATCAATTCACTGGCGCCATTGCCCAAGTAGATGTCGTCCAGCGTGACGCCTTTGATGCCTTGTTTTTGGGTTTCGTGCATCACCGCCTTGCGGGCGCCAAAAATCCCTTTGCTGTCCGAGTAACCAGCCGAATTGGGCAGGTTGCGAATCATGTCCTGCTGAATTTCTTCAGGGGCATCAAATCCGAACACAGCCAAATTGCCAATGTTCAAGCGGATGATTTTTTGCCCCTCTTCTTCCATCTGACGCGCACGGTCCATGATGGGTCCACGGATGTCGTAACAGACATTGGCAAGTTTGGCGGATTTCAAGATCGTCTTCAAAGTCCCTCCCAGGGCATCGTCATTGGGGAAAACCTATAATTTGAACACAGTTATGGCGGCATTTACGGCCATCAAGTGATTGTCTCAGCTCTTGAATCCACCACTTCCCACCTGGCCCGACATGAAACTGCAACCCGACCCAACCAATGCTCCTTTTATAAACGCTTATGAACCGGGCTGGATCGCCGTCAACGGCGAAAAATACACAGGTGCATTGATTGTCAGCAGCGAAGGCAGCTGTTTACCTTGGTCAGCCACATGTTTTGAAGAATTGCATGGAGCGCATTTCGAAGAATTGATTCAGACACGGCCAGAGTTGGTTATTTTTGGCAGTGGTGTTCAGTTGCGCTTTCCCCGCCCCTTGTGGATCGCGTCCTTGATTCAAGCAGGTATTGGCGTAGAAACCATGGACACACCCGCAGCCTGCAGAACTTACAACGTTTTGGCCAGCGAAGGCCGCCGGGTTATTGCCGCTTTGCTTGCCCCAGACGCCATTTGAGGGACTCAATCTGTCAAATTTAGCCATTCATCTGGGGCTAAATGACGTTTAAGTGCGGTGAATCAGCGCTTTAGGCTAAAATACTGGATTGCCAACTGAGCGCGATGTCTTGCAAAAGGCTGACGCTGTTTGTAGTGGCCTCACTCTGTTACCTGAGAATATTTGTCTATGGCGATCGTTGTCAACAAACCCCTTCCCGAATTTGAAGCGAATGCCACCGGTGGTTTGAAAGTTTCAAACACTTCTCACCATGGCAAAACGCTGATTTTGTACTTCTACCCCAAAGACAATACCCCTGGCTGCACCACAGAAGCCATGCAATTTCGCGACAAATTCAAAGATTTTGTCAAAGCAGGTGCCACGGTATTTGGCGTCTCGCGTGACAACATGAAATCACACGATGAATTCAAAGCCAATTTAGAGCTGCCTTTTGAGTTGATTGCCGACACCGAAGAGAAAATGTGTCACATGTTTGGCGTGGTGAAGAACAAGATCATGTACGGCAAAAAAGTCAAAGGTATTGAGCGCAGTACCTTCCTGATTGGTGCCGATGGCCTGTTGAAACAAGAATGGCGTGGTCTTAAAGTCCCAGGTCATGTTGAAGAAGTCCTCAAAGCCGTGAAAGATTTGAAAAAAGCCACTCCAGCGGTGACGACTCCCGCTTGAAACACGTGCGAGAACTGTCACAGGACTCGTGCATAATGATTTCATGCAACTGACCTTCAGTTTGACAACTTCCTCTCCAAAGCCGCCAGGCTCTCTTGGCGGCTTTTTTGTTTTTTAAGCCTCTCACTTTTCATTTCTTCCAAAGGCCCTGTTTCATGCCATTGCCACCCGCTCCGACTCAACGCGCCACCCTTCTCTCGCAAGCGTCAGTGTCCACCGCACAGCGCACGCCAAACGGTCCGACCAAGCAAGGCAAAACCAGTACAACCCGCAATGAACCCCATCACGCCCCCCAAGCTGTGAACGTGGTGGCCAAAGCGGTTCAGGTCGAAACCAAAGTAGCCAATAAACATACCCGAGTCGCCGTCAGCCCTGCTAGCGAATCAGCCTCTGCCACGGCGTTGACAGTCCGCAAATCGGCGCAGAAAGCTTCATCTCGAAACCTCAAGTCGAAAAAATCGGGTCCTACCAAATTGTTTGTGCTCGACACGAATGTGCTGATGCACGATCCCATGTGCCTGTTCCGCTTCGAAGAGCACGATGTGTTTCTGCCCATGATCGTCTTGGAAGAATTAGACGGTCACAAAAAAGGCATGACTGAAGTCGCACGCAACGCACGCCAAACCAGTCGATCCTTGGATGCGCTCGCAGCACAAGGCAGCGACATCAGCCAAGGTCTGGCCTTGGCTGGGACCGGCCATGTGGATGCGAGTGGCAAATTGTTCTTTCAAACACAGGCCTTGGACGCTAACTTGCCCTCCAGCCTACCCCAAGGCAAAGCAGACAACCAGATTTTGGGCGTGGTGCAAGCATTGGGCGTTAAACATGCACCCCGCGAAGTGGTGCTGGTGTCCAAAGACATCAATATGCGCGTCAAAGCGCGGGCACTGGGATTGGCCGCGGAAGACTATCAAAACGACAAGGTGTTGGAAGATGGCGACCTGCTGTACGCTGGCGTCTTGCCCTTGCCCACAGATTTCTGGTCGCGTCACGGCAAAGCAGTGGAGAGCTGGCAGCAAGGCAGCCACACTTTCTACCGCATCAGTGGCCCGGTTGTCCCTAGCTTGCTGATCAATCAGTTTGTGTATTTTGAAGCACCAGGCGAACCCAGTTTGTATGCCCGGGTGACAGAGATTCGAGGCAAGACGGCGGTTCTGCGCACACTCAAAGACTTCACCCATTTGAAAAATGCCGTATGGGGAGTGACCACACGCAACCGTGAACAAAACTTCGCCATGAACCTGCTCACCGATCCCGAAGTGGATTTCGTCACTTTGGCAGGTACGGCTGGAACCGGTAAAACGCTGATGGCATTGGCTGCTGGCTTGACCCAAGTGCTTGACGACCGCCGTTACACCGAAATCATCATGACCCGAGCCACTGTGAGTGTGGGCGAAGACATCGGTTTTTTACCTGGCACCGAAGAAGAAAAAATGGGTCCCTGGATGGGCGCTCTGGACGACAACCTGGAGTTTTTAGCCAAAGGCGACGGCGGCAATGCCGGCGAATGGGGGCGCGCTGCCACCACCGAGTTGATCCGCAGCCGCATCAAAATCAAAAGCATGAATTTCATGCGCGGGCGCACCTTTATGAACAAGTACGTGATCATTGATGAGGCTCAAAATTTGACCCCCAAACAAATGAAAACCTTGATCACGCGTGCCGGCCCCGGAACCAAAATTGTGTGCATGGGCAACTTGGCACAAATCGATACGCCCTACTTGACGGAAGGGTCTTCGGGACTCACTTACGCGGTGGATCGTTTCAAAGGCTGGGCGCATGGTGGGCATATCACCCTGGCCCGTGGTGAGCGCTCAAGGCTGGCGGACTTTGCCAGCGAAGTGCTTTGATCAGCGCATCTTCAATAATCTCCACCGCCGTCCATACCGCCACTGGCCAGACTTTCAAAACGGGTCAGTGGTTTCAAGAACGTTAAGCGAACGGTCCCGGTCGGGCCGTTACGCTGCTTGCCGATGATGATTTCGGCAATGCCGGGGTCTTTGGATTCTTTGTTGTAATAGTCATCACGGTAGATGAACATGATGATGTCCGCATCTTGTTCAATCGCACCGGATTCACGCAAATCGCTCATCATCGGCCGTTTGTCGGTGCGCTGCTCGACGCTGCGGTTGAGCTGCGACAAGGCGATGACGGGGCACTGCAGTTCTTTGGCCAGCATTTTCAAACCGCGCGAAATTTCGCCCAGTTCAGTGGCGCGGTTGTCACCGCCGGTGGTTGAGCCGCTCATCAACTGCAAATAATCCACCACGATCAAGCCTAGCTTGCCGCACTGCCGGGCCAGACGCCGCGCGTTGGCGCGCAACTCGCTCGGGGTCAAACCGGGCGTTTCGTCGATGTGCAGGGACACGCTGCGTAATCGGTCAATGGCGTCGGCCAAACGCGGCCATTCTTCATCGCTCAGTTTGCCGGTGCGCAAATGCCCCTGGTCGATACGCCCGATGGAACCCACAACGCGAACGGCCAACTGAGAGGCGCCCATTTCCATCGAAAAAATCGCTACGGGCAGACCTTCGTTCAGGGCCACATGCTCTGCAATATTGACCGCAAAAGCCGTCTTACCCATGGAGGGACGCGCTGCCAAAACTACCAAATCGCCCGCCTGCAAGCCAGACGTCATGCGGTCGAGATCGTAAAAACCGGTCGGAACACCGGTGATGTCATTGGGGTTGTCGGCCATTTCCTGGACACGGTCCATGAGCTCAATGACCAAGGTGTCCATGGATTGGAAGCCTTGTTTGTGGCGCGAACCTTCTTCGCCAATGTTGAATATTTTTTGCTCGGCCTCATCCAAAATTTTGTCAACTGGCCGCCCTTGCGGGTTGAAAGCGTTGGTCGCAATATCGTCGCTGGCCGTCACCAACTTGCGTAAGATGCCGCGCTCACGCACGATTTCCGCGTAACGCCGAATATTGCTGGCACTGGGAACGTACTGGGCCAGTGAATTCAAATAGGACAAACCACCCGTGTTGTCTGAATGCCCCTGGTTTTGCAGGTACTCAAAAACGGTAATGACATCTGCAGGTTTGGAGCCGTTGATCAAATTGCCGATGGCCGTGAAGATCAACTTGTGTTCATGACGGTAAAAGTCATTGTCCACCAGCAAATCATTGACCCGATCCCAGGCCTGGTTGTCCAGCAACAATCCCCCCAAAACGCTGGACTCGGCTTCGATGGAATGCGGCGGGACACGCAATTGCGCGATTTGGCTGTCGGAAGAAATATTCAAGGTGGAATTTGGCAAGGAGGGGGAATAAACAGCCGACATGATGAAAATCTTATTTCCATCAATCTTACGCAGTCCATCGGCACAAGTCACGGGACAAGTCTGTGCATAACACGTGGTTAATCGGTGAATTAGCGTGCATAACTGCAGCTGCAATGAGACAAAGAAAAAGCCGCCGCGTCTGTTCGACCCGGCGGCTTATCCTGAGAAGACGCGACTTAAGCGGACTCGCCGTAGACGGACACAGTGATCTCAACAGACACATCGGTGTGCAACGACACAGATACGCTGGATTCGCTCACCGTCTTGATCGGGCCGTTAGGCATGCGAATTTGAGCCTTGGACAGAGCATAACCCTGCTTGGTCAATTCTTCAGAGATGTCATGGTTGGTCACAGAACCAAACAAACGGCCATCAACGCCAGCTTTTTGGGTCAACTTGACCACCAAACCAGCCATCTTTTCAGCTTGCGCTTGCGCTTGCGCTAATTTAGCGGCGGCGGCTTTTTCCAATTCAACACGGCGAGCTTCAAACTCAGCCTTGTTCGCTTCGGTTGCGCGACGGGCTTGACCGCTAGGGATCAAGAAGTTGCGTGCATAACCGTCTTTGACTTTGACGATATCGCCCAGATTACCCAGGTTCACGACCTTTTCGAGCAGAATAATTTGCATGGTCGGACTCCTTAGACTTTATGCTGGTCGCTGTAAGGCAACATGGCCAAGAAGCGAGCGCGTTTGATGGCGGTGTTGAGCTGACGCTGGTAAATGGCGCGGGTGCCAGTCAAGCGAGCGGGGATGATTTTGCCGTTTTCGGCGATGAAATCACGCAAGGTGTCGACGTCTTTGTAGTCAATTTCTTCCACACCAGTAACCGTGAAGCGGCAGAAACGCTTACGCTTGAACAGCAGGGACTGGGTGTTGCGCTTAGGGCGCTTATCTTTGTTGAATTTTTTAAACGTGGCCATGGGGCCTCCTGAAATTAATCTTGCTGAAACTCTTGAATATGGAAAACCACACTTTGACCGTTCCGGGGAGTCGCTAAAAAGCCACTGAACTGCCAAACGCTGCCTAAGGGCTGCTTTTGGATACGTTCTGCTAGCGCACCAATTGCAACGGCTTTCACCGAAGCTTTGACTTGTCTGACCTGTCCATCTTCCTGAAGCTTTGACTCATGTTCAAGTCTGAAATTCAGTGCTGGCAGGCCTGCCGGTGTGTAACGCAGCGCTTGGAGTTCTGCAATACAAGCCGTCAAGACAGTGCGATTCACGCCTTCACGATCAGTGGGATCAACCCGCAAATTCGGTTTGTTGGGCTTTACGCGCTTCTTCGCGCTCCACTGTTTTCATCATCGAAGAAGGACCGGTATCAGCCTTTTTCTTGGAAACAGTCAGGTGGCGCAGAACGGCGTCGTTGAACTTGAAAGCATGCTCCAGTTCAGCCATCACAGCTTGGTCAGCTTCGATGTTCACGCACAGGTAATGGGCTTTGCCCAGCTTGTTGATTTGGTAAGCCAACTGACGACGGCCCCAATCTTCAACACGGTGGATCTTGCCGCCGCCGGCAGTGATCATGCCTTTGTAACGCTCCAGCATGGCTGGAACTTGTTCGCTTTGATCCGGATGGATCAGCAATATGATTTCGTAATGACGCATTCAAACTCCTTGTGGATAACCCAAAAGATTGGTAAAGCTGCCCCCGGCGTCTGACGGCGTGCAGCAAGGCGAAGCCTCACATTATAGCCCAGTCTTCACAACCCCGGATAACTGTGACTGCTCGGCTTATCGTGTTGTGCTTGTGCGGTGCTTTGAGAAAGCCAACTGACGAGAGCGGTCACTGCAAAACCCAAAGGAACGCCGAATACACCCGCAGAGACAGGTTGGATGCCAAACCAAAGACCCGAAAGCGGGTCAAGCCCCCATGAAGCACGCAGAAAAGGTGCATTCACAAGCATGTAAGCGATGGTGACCCCAAAACCGGCCAACATACCGCACACCACCCCCACGCGATTGGCGCCTTTCCACACAATGCCCAACACCATGCCCGGAAAGAAAGCCGCTGCAGCCAATGAAAACGAGGCAGAGACCAAGGCCAAAATTTGCGCGGGCTTCCAAGCGGCGACCAACGCCGCCAGCATAGCCACGGCCAACAAAGCGAACTTGGACAGGATCACCCGCCCCTCTGGCGTATTCAAGCCTTTGGTGGAACGAGGATTCATGTCGTGCACCAGGGCATTGCTGATGGTCAGCAGCAAGCCATCGGC
>CANFMK010000028.1 GCA_947448325.1 Comamonadaceae bacterium | reverse complement strand
TGAAAAACCAGCACCAGTGCGGCAAAGCACAAACGAGCCAAAAAGAGCTTCATGGCTGCACCCCACCCAACCAACACTTGTAAATCAACTCCCGCTCGATGGGATCGGCGTAGACATGCTGTTGTCCCGTCAGCAGATAGGGTTGAGCGGTCTTGCGAAAAGGCGGCAGGTACTTGACCTCTTGAACGATCAGGGGTCGAGGTTCTTGGTTCAAGTAAGCGTACAGCTTGATGTAATCCACCTGAGAAGCGGACCCGATCATGACCATTTTGAAGAAAAATCGACCGCCGATGTCCACGGCTTCGACAGTGTAAGGATCACTGACAGGCTGGGCTTTGAGAACATGGGTTTGACCGGCATAGGTCACCTCGCAGCGCAAATGCGGGGCAGCCTGGGCTGTCGCGCAAAAGCCCAAAATCAACAGCACCTTCACGTTCAGATTCAGCCAACCCTTGCAGCTGGGCTTGATGACAGAGAGCCGATCGCAAGCACTGGCTGTCATGCGTGTCCCCCCGCGAAAGTCGCTTCAGCACAAACCCGCTGCGCAATCGCCAGCGAACTCGTCAAGCCAGGCGACTCGATGCCCAGCAAATTGACCAAACCGGGCACGCCATGCAGCACAGGGCCTTGGATCACAAAATCGGCCGCCGCTGCCTGGGGGCCACTGATCTTGGGTCGAATGCCCGCATAACCGGCTTGCAAAGCGCCATCGGGCAAGGCTGGCCAGTATTTACGAACCTCGGCATAAAAAGCATCGCCACGCGCCGGGTCCACCTGCAGATCGTCTTTGGACTGCACCCATTGCACATCGGGTCCGAACTTGGCTTGTCCACCCAAGTCCAAAGTCAGGTGCACGCCCAGGCCCGCAGCTTCAGGCACCGGGTAAATCAAACGGCTGAACGGCGAGCGCCCCGCCAAGGTGAAGTAATTGCCCTTGGCGTAATAAGCTTGGGTTTGAAATGGCACGGCCAATCCGCTCATGCGTTGCGTGAGGTCTGGCGCCGTTAAACCTGCCGAATTGACCAAGGTATGGCACGCCAACTCGGTCCCGTCTTGCATCACCAGCACATGCGGGTGTGACGCGGAACCATGGTTCAACCGCACCTCTTGCACCGAGGCATTGAGCGCCAGCAAGCCCCCCGCGTTTTCCATATCGCCCAAGTAAGACAGCATGAGGGCATGGCTGTCCACAATGCCCGTGCTGGGCGAGTGCAGCGCCGCCAAGCACTGCAAAGCGGGCTCCATGGCCTGCGCTTGCGCCCGGGTGAGCAGAACCAAATCGTCTACGCCGTTGGCCCGGGCTTTGGCTTGAATCTGGCCCAGTTGCGCCACCTGCTCAGGGCTTGTCGCGACAATCAATTTGCCGCAGCGCTGGTGTCCGAGTCCGCGCTCTTGGCAATAGGCGTACAACATCGTTTTGCCTTGCACGCAAAGCTGCGCTTTCAAAGAGCCTGCGGGGTAGTAAATGCCGGCGTGAATGACTTCGCTGTTGCGCGAACTGGTGCCGGTGCCCATGGCGTTTTCAGCCTCCAGCAGCATCACTTCGTGTCCGGCCAATGCCAACGCGCGCGCCACGGCCAAACCGACCACCCCGGCACCTATGACGACTGCATCCACCGTGTCCATCGCGTCTCCCCAAGAAAAAACCCGGCCAAGCCGGGTTTTGAAACCAAACCAATTGCGCTTGAATTTACGCGAAATTGGCTTCGGCAAAAGACCAATTCACCAATTTGTCGAGGAAAGTTTCGACAAACTTGGGGCGCATATTGCGGTAATCGATGTAGTAAGCGTGCTCCCACACGTCCACGGTCAACAAGGCTTTGTCGGCGGTGGTCAAGGGTGTGCCCGCAGCGCCCATGTTGACGATGTCCACCGAGCCGTCGGCTTTTTTCACCAACCAAGTCCAGCCAGAACCGAAGTTGCCGACCGCGCTTTTGACAAAAGCTTCTTTGAAAGCAGCGTAGCTGCCAAACTTGGCGTTGATGGCTGCAGCCAAAGCGCCAGTGGGTTCGCCGCCACCGTTGGGCTTCATGCAATTCCAGAAAAAGGTGTGGTTCCAGATTTGGGCCGAGTTGTTGTACACGCCGCCGCTGGACTTCTTGATGATCTCTTCGAGGGACATGGCCTCAAACTCTGTGCCTTTTTGCAGGTTGTTCAAGTTGACCACGTAGGCGTTGTGGTGCTTGCCGTGGTGGAACTCCAAAGTTTCTTGGCTGTAATGGGGGGCCAAAGCGTCAATGGCGTAAGGCAGTGCGGGCAGTGTGTGTTCCATCGAGAATCCTCTTGAGATATGAAAATAACCTGTGCATTGTAGGTCGAGCCGAAGGGCCACCACGAACGCGCCAAGAATGGTCTTAGTGACTGCGGGGTTGTCCCGAAACCGTCATGGTGGCCTCACCATCAGCCAAAGTCGCCACCAAAACTTGGCCGGATTGCACCTGTTTCACCGAGGTGATGGCTGCCCCCTCTACATCGGTGAGCCAAGCGTAGCCGCGCTCCAGCACCAAACGGGGGTCGAGCAATTGCAGACGCAGTTGTGCGCGCGCCAGTCGTTCACGGTTCTGTTGCAAATGGTGATTGCCCGCTTGGGGCAGACGTTCGGCCAAGCGCAGCAGGCTCAGCCGGTGTTCGCGCAGTGCATGGGTGCGGCCAAACGCCAGCTGTTGCCCCAAACGCGCCAAGGCCAATCGATGAGCAGACAGGCGCGCCGAGGGCCGGCCCAATCGAGAGGCCAGGGTGTCGACACGCTGCGCCTGGCGGTCTAAATGGCGGTGCACGGCGCTGCCCAGCCGATCACGCATCTGCTCGAGCGCATCATGCCAAACCTGCAGGGGTTGTGAAGCCATCTCCGCAGCCGCCGTTGGGGTGGGTGAGCGCACATCGGCGACAAAATCGGCCATCGTGAAGTCGGTCTCATGGCCCACGCCGCTGATGATGGGCACGGGACTGGCTGCGATCGTGCGCGCCAATTGCGCGTCGTTGAAGGACCACAAGTCTTCCATTGAGCCACCGCCGCGCACCAGCAAAATCAGATCCACCGGCTGGCTGGCTTGGGGGTTGTGCGCCGCGGTGAGGGCAAACAGCTGGTTCAAGGCTTGCACCAAAGCTTGTGCAGAAGCGGCGCCTTGCACCGCGGCAGGAGCCAAAATCACCGGAATATGTGGCACCCGCCGCTGCAAGCCCTTGACCACATCGTGCCAAGCTGCTGCGCCCAGTGACGTGACCACCCCAATGCTTCGCGGCATCAAAGGCAAGTCACGTTTGCGCGCGGGGTCAAACAAGCCCTCGGACTCCAACTGGGCTTTGAGCCGCAAAAACTGCTCAAACAAGGCCCCTTGTCCGGCACGGCGCATGGACTCGACGACGAGTTGCAAGTCCCCACGGGCTTCGTAAACACCCAAACGCCCCCGCAATTCGACCAGCTCACCATCTTTGGGCGAAAAGTCGAGCATGCCTGCCGCGCGTTTGAACATCGCGCAGCGAATTTGGCCGGTGGCGTCTTTGACTGAAAAATAACAATGGCCACTGACGGCGCGGGAAAAACCCGAAATCTCGCCGCGAACCTCGACGGGATTGAAGCGCGCATCCAAGGCATCAGCCACAGCGCGGCACAGCGCGCCAACTGTCCAGATGCGGCTTGAAAATACGGGGGGTTCAGTGCTCATGCCTGATTCCATGGGACCTGCAAGTCCATTTCATCCACAAAATGAAACCCATGAAAATGCGGGCACCTAAAGTTCACAAAATACATTAATTTAATTTTATAAAACAATGATTTAATTGAATTTTTTAATTTTTAAAATAAATGAAAAAACGTCAATTCGGAATTAAAAAGTCCTCACCCCTTCCAAAACCCAAGGTTATCAACAAAGTTATCCACTGAAAATGTGAGAAAGTGGTCAGGCACAGTGAGCGCTCTTGCTTGGGGCTTGGGTGATAATCAAAAACGATGCATTGCCTCACTGCACAAGGGCGTTACAGCCGATTGTGTCGAATCCTGGCAAGCAGGGTCATCATACAAGTTGCTTGCCTCCCACCGCCTGGCCCACCCCAAAATTCATGAACCCTGGCATTGAAACCTGGCTCAACCGCACCTGGCTCACTCGGGGTTGGCGCTCCAATGCGCTCTTGCCATTGGCATGGATTTATGCGGGATTGATAAGGTGGCAAAAAATACGCCATCAAACCGGTGTTTGCAGATCCGAATCGGTCCGTGCCACCGTCATTGTGGTCGGCAACATCGTGGCGGGGGGCGGAGGTAAAACCCCTTTGACCATGGCCATTGTCGAACACCTCCAAGACGCGGGCTACGCGGTGGGCATCGTCTCACGCGGCTACGGACGTCAATTGAGGGATGTGCGCGAAGTTGAGCGCGACTCCGTTCCCCAAGATGTTGGCGATGAACCCCTGATGATGAAGCGCCGCTGCGAGGTGCCGGTGTTTGTGGCCCGCCGCAGGGCCGAGGCGGCCAAAGCTTTGCTGGCCGCTTACCCGGCAACCCAGATCCTGGTCTGCGACGACGGGTTGCAGCACCCTGCCCTGGCGCGCAACATTGAGATTTGCGCCATGGATGCACGCGGAATTGGCAATGGCCGGTTGTTGCCGGCAGGACCACTGCGCGAATCTTGGCCACGTGCGGTCGATTTATTGATACACACCGGCCAGCGCACCATGCGCGAGGGCTTCAGCGGCAAGCGATTTCTGGCTGACTATGCAGTGAACGCGTCGGGGCACCGCACGCTCCTGAGAGACCTTCAATCCCAAAACGTCAATGCGGTGGCGGCTATTGCCCAACCTCAAGCTTTTTTTGACATGCTGGTGGCTCAAGGACTGTCACTGGGCCAGACCTTTGCACTGCAAGACCATGCTCTTTTTGACAATTGGAGCGCCCCCGCAGGCCATGCGCCCTTGCTTTGTACGGAGAAAGATGCCGTCAAATTGTGGGCCCGATACCCCCAGGCCTTGGCCGTGCCCTTGTCTTTCAAGCCCGAACCGGCTTTTCTGGCCGCGCTGGACGCGCTGGTGCACAAGCACCGCCAACACCCCAACCAGCCGCGCTGATTTATCATCCTGCCATGGACTCCAAATTACTTGAATTGCTCGTTTGCCCCGTGACCAAAGGCCACTTGGACTGGGACAAAGAAAGACAAGAACTGCTTTCTCGCAGCGCCCGACTGGCCTATCCGGTGCGCAATGGCATTCCGATCCTGTTGGAAAACGAAGCACGCCCCATCAGCGATGAAGAGCTGGAAGCTCTGCCGCCTCGCAGCGCTTTGGTTTGAGAGAGTCTGTCAAGATGCGTGAGACGCCAGTCGCGCCGGTCTTCACCGTGGTCATTCCGGCCCGGTTGGCCTCCAGTCGCTTGCCCCACAAACCCCTGGCCGACATTGGCGGCGCGCCGATGGTGGTGCGCGTCGCTCAGCGCGCACAACGCTCCCTTGCGCGGCAAGTGGTGGTGGCGGCTGATGACACGCGCATCGTGCAAGCTTGCCAAGCGCATGGCGTGCAAGCCATTCTGACCCGCCAAGATCACCCCAGCGGCAGCGACCGCTTGGCTGAGGCCTGTCATTTGCTCGGCCTGGCTGACGATGATTTGGTGGTGAATGTGCAAGGCGATGAGCCTTTGATGGACCCCGACTTGATCAACCAAGTAGCCCAACTGCTGGCCGACCGGCCCCAAGCCAGCATGAGCACCGCAGCGCATGCCATCGAATCGGTGACCGAATTCGTCAATCCCAACGTCGTCAAAGTCGTTTTGAATGCCCAGCAATTGGCGATGGTGTTCAGCCGCGCACCGATTCCGTGGTGGCGTGATGGCAATCTTCAAGGAATAACCGCCCTGCCCGATCCGCTGCCCTTGCGACACATCGGCATTTACGGTTACCGCGCCGGTTTTTTGAAATTGTTTCCGATGCTGGCACAGGCCCCTATCGAAAGAGTGGAGGCTTTGGAGCAGATGCGCGCCATGTGGCATGGTCACGCCATTGCTGTGCATGTGACCGCACAGGCTCCCGGTCCGGGCGTGGACACCCCGCAAGACTTAGAACGCGCACGCGCTTTATGGGCCAGCAGTCACAAAGCCTGATCCTTGCGCTTGTTGGTCTTTTCACCCCGTAAGCTCATAGTGAGAAACGCGTGATATTCTCAAGAACTTAGATGTGGGCTTGACCGGCGTAACCCCGCTCGCATGCGAACAATCCATAACAATTCCAAAGGACCCTCATGAGACTGATCCTGTTGGGCGCACCTGGCGCCGGCAAAGGCACCCAAGCCACTTTCATTTGCCAAAAATACGGTATCCCCCAAATTTCAACTGGCGATATGCTGCGCGCCGCCGTCAAAGCCGGTACGCCTCTGGGGCTTCAAGCCAAGGCAGTCATGGAGTCCGGCGGTCTGGTCAGCGATGATCTGATCATCAATTTGGTGAAGGAGCGCATTGCCCAAGACGACTGTGCCCAAGGTTTCTTGTTTGATGGGTTCCCTCGCACCATTCCCCAAGCAGACGCGATGAAGGCGGCTGGCGTAAAGCTAGATTACGTACTGGAAATCGATGTGCCCTTTGATGCCATCATCGAACGCATGAGCGGTCGCCGCTCGCATCCTGCATCGGGCCGCACCTACCATGTCACGTTCAACCCACCCAAAGTGGCTGGCGTGGACGATGTGACCGGTGAACCCCTCGTGCAACGGGCTGACGACCAAGAAGAGACCGTGAAAAAGCGCTTGGATGTTTACAGCGCCCAGACCCGCCCTTTGGTGGACTACTACTCACTTTGGGCAAAGAACGAAGCGACTGTCGCACCCAAATACCGCGCTATCAGCGGCACCGGCAGCGTGGAAGACATCACTGCGCGCGCCATGAGCGCCTTGGCCAGTTGAATTCAACCCCGCCACGCTGACTGAGAAACACCCCGCTCTGCGGGGTTTTTCTTTGGTAAACCGTTTCAATTCAGTTCTTTGGATTTGAGGCTTTTGCTGCAGCCAAACCCAAGAGCGATAACTGCAAAGCCACACGCGCTTTGACTGGGCTCAGACCCTGCGCCACAGGAATCAAGGCATCGGACTCGGCCATCACTTGGCCAAAGGCACAGCGGGTGGACCTGAGAACCTGAACGCCTGAGGCCATGGCAAGCTGCAAAGCCCGGGTCAAGGGTTGGGACAGGGTGCCGTTTCCGGTGCCTGCAACCACCAGACCTTGGACCCCCGCATGCATCAGAGCCTGCACCACAGCGCCGGTCGCGCCGGCGTGGTTCAGCACAATTTCGACCTGCGGCCAAGGTTGATCAACCGACAAACCCGAAGCCTGCCAAGCCGGTGGCGTGCACGGCAGAGGCAAAACTGTCCAACGCACACGGGCATTTTCAACCGATCCCACAGGGCCCGCATCGCCAGAACTGAAGGCATCCAAGCGATAAGGATGAATTTTTTGCACATGCTGTGCGGTGTGCACAAGACCTGCACACACGACCACTACACCCTCAGCATGCGGATCCATGGCCACCGAAAGCGCATCGCGCAAGTTTTGCGGGCCGTCCGGGTTCAGCGCAGTCGATGGGCGCATGGCACAGGTCAAAACCACGGGCTTGTTGGCGGGGAGCACAGATTGCAAGAAAAACGCGGTTTCTTCAATCGTGTCCGTGCCGTGGGTGATCACCACCGCATGCACATCGGGTTGCGCCAAGGCGTTCGCCGTGCGTTGCGCCAAACGACACCACACCTTTTCATCCATGTCTTTGCTGTCCACCTGAGCCACTTGCTCTGTGACCAGGTCAAAGCCCGCCACATGCGCGGCCAATCCCTGAACACTGGCGGTCAAGGTGCTGATATCGACTTGCGCGGCCAGGTAGTTGATGTTGTCGTCGCGCAACGCCGATTGGCCCGCGATCGTCCCTCCGGTGCCCAAAATCACTATTTTTTTCGAAGAAAGTGTTTCAACCACTTGCACAACCCCAAAAACTGGTTAAAAATACAGTTACTGGATAAGAAAACAGTGTTTTCAAGCCAACCCTGCATCCTATGAATGCCAAAGAGGAACCTCAGATGATCATGACGCAGACAGACTATCCCAAGCTGACAGCCCGGCAGCAACAAATTCTGGAACTGATTCAGAGCAGCATAGCCGAAACAGGTGCCCCACCGACACGGGCTGAGATTGCACGCACCTTGGGTTTTAAGTCCGCCAACGCCGCAGAAGAACACCTGCAAGCACTGGCGCGCAAAGGCGTGATCGATTTGGTCAGTGGCACTTCTCGGGGTATCCGCCTGAAAGGCGGTTCACGCATGCGCAGTGATGCCGATTCCGGCAGCAGCCTGCTCTCCAGTCTGACGCAGTGGGCTTTGCCCTTGGTGGGTCGGGTAGCGGCCGGTTCGCCGATTCTGGCGCAAGAGCATGTAGACACCACGTACCACGTCGAAAACAACCTGTTTCAAGAACGTCCTGATTACCTCTTGCGGGTGCGCGGTATGTCCATGCGCGACGCCGGCATCATGGACGGCGACTTGCTCGCCGTCAAAGCCACCAAAGATGTGCGAAACGGTCAAATCGTCGTGGCCCGTTTGGGCGACGAAGTGACCGTCAAACGCTTGCGCCGCAGTGCCGGCATGATTGAATTGCTGCCCGAAAACCCGGACTACAACATCATCGTGGTCCAACCTGAAGAGCCCTTCGACATCGAGGGCCTGGCGGTCGGTTTGATTCGCAACACCTTGCTGATGTAGATCGGCTCCCCCTTTTTCATCACGCGCTACCCCAGGTGGCGGGCGCTGACCCAGCTTTGTGTGGTCGGCCCTGGAGAAGTGCGTCCTTTTTCAATCCTGCCTATGTTCAACCTCCTGGTATTTTGAAAGGTTTCACATGGGAATCGCTCTCTTCTCCTTTTTGACTTCTGTACTCGACGCTGTCAGCCGCTGGCTCAACCCGCCGCGCGCAAGGCTTCAACCTGTCCGCCGTCACCCGTCAACTTGGCGTGATGCCAGATCTGCCCTGCGCGCCCAAACACGCATCACCCCCCAGCAATGGGCCATCAACACCGTCAATGGCAAATCAACTGGGCTGCGTCTGAGCACGCCCAAGCGCCAAGTCACGCCTTTGCGGGTAGTGCGGTTGAGCGAAGCCGGTGCCACGCCTGAATGCGCGGGAAGAATGCGAATTTCAGGTCGAATGGCTGATGTCTGCGCCGAGCTGGATCGCTTGATCGCCAAAGAGGCACAAAACTTGGCGCATTAAGCCCCCCAGGGCCTGACGGGGCCTGTCGTCAAGGCACAATGGAGGCTATGAACATTGTGATCCTTGATGACTACCAAGACGTGGTGAGAAAACTCGACTGCGCATCCAAACTCGACGCTTTTCCTGCCAAGGTTTACACCAACACGGTCAAGGGCATTGGCCAACTTTCAGTGCGACTGAAAGATGCGGATGTGATTGTGCTGATTCGTGAACGCACGCCTTTGAATCGGCAGTTATTGGAAAAATTGCCACGTCTCAAACTGATCTCTCAAACCGGTCATGCTGGTAGCCACATTGATTTGGCCGCTTGTACTGAGCGGGGCATTGCGGTGGCTCAGGGCACGGGCTCGCCCTACGCACCGGCCGAATTGACCTGGTCTTTGATCATGGCTGCCGCCAAACGATTGCCCCAATACATTGGCAATCTCAAACACGGCGCGTGGCAACAATCTGGGCTGAAAGCCGCCTCCATGCCGACCAATTTCAGCTTGGGCACAGTCTTGCGAGGCAAGACGCTGGGCATTTGGGGCTACGGCAAGATCGGCCAACTGGTCGCAGGTTATGGCAAAGCCTTTGGCATGCGCGTGCTGGTTTGGGGCAGCGCTGAGTCGCGCGCCCGCGCCGCCCAAGACGGCTACATTCCGGCAGCAACCCAGCAGGCTTTTTTTGAAGAGTGTGACGTCCTGTCGTTGCATTTACGCCTGAATGACGCCACAAGAGGCATCGTCAAATTAGAAGACCTCTCGCGCATGAAGCAGACCGCTTTGATCGTCAACACTTCACGCGCAGAACTGATTGAACAAGACGCCTTGATCAGCGCCCTCAACAGAGGCCGCCCAGGTTTGGCCGCTGTCGATGTCTTTGAAGTCGAGCCCATTTTGCAAGGTCATGCTTTGTTGCGCTTGGAAAACTGCATCTGCACGCCGCACATCGGTTATGTCGAAAAAGACAATTACGAGCTGTACTTTGGCGCGGCTTTTGACAACGTGGTGAATTTCATCAAGGGCACACCGACCAACATCGTCAATCCTGGCGCTTTGCAAGTGCGTCGTTAAATTTACGCCCACGGCATGTCCTCCTTGGGTCCCCAACCCCCTTTGCCGCGCGTGCTTTGGCCATTGATGTTTGGTAATTTCGTGATCGCCACCGGCGTCATGATGGTCACTGGCATCTTGACTGAAGTCAGCATCTCACTGAATGTGTCCATCGCCACCGCAGGTCAAATGATCTCGACATCGGCGCTGTGCACCTGCATCGGTGCTCCCTTGTTTGCAGCCTGGGCAGCAGGGTGGGACCGTCAAAAACTGCTGACAGCCAGTTTGCTGTGGTACAGCGTTTTGCACGCACTGGCAGCCTGTTCTGAGCAATTTTCTGCGTTGCTCGGTTGGCGCGCTTTGGCCATGGCAGGTGCGGCCATCTTCACGCCCCAAGCGGCCTCTTGCGTCGGCCTTTTGGTACCAGGGGAGCAACGAGGACGCGCCATCACCTTCATCTTTTTAGGTTGGTCCATCGCCTCGGTGTTGGGGACACCCTTGGGCGCTTGGTTAGGTGGTACCTTTGGATGGCGCTACGCCTTTGCGTTCATCAGCATGTTGTCCCTGGTCAGTGGCTTATGGCTGTGGCGTACCTTGCCCACCGGCATTGTGCCGCCAGCCTTGTCACGCGCAGCTTGGTCCACGACCTTGGGTTCGCGCACCATGATGCTGACGGTCAGCGTCACCATGGTCTCGGCCGCGGGTCAATTTATATTGTTCAGTTACCTGGCTCCGTATTTGAAAAACATCATGGGTGCCAGTACGACCACCTTGAGTTTGTTATTGCTGATGTATGGTCTGTTTGGATTTATCGGCAATGCTTTCATCGCCCGTCACATTGACCGGATCGGCCCTTCACGAAGCGTCATGATTTCTCTGGGCTGCATGGTATGTGGTTTAGCGCTGTGGACCGTAGCAGGCTCCGCTGCTTGGTTGGCTTGGGCCTTCTTGCCTTGGGGACTGGGCGTTTTTTCTGCCAATTCCGCCCAGCAAGCTCGACTGGTTCAACTGGCTCCAGACTTGGCGTCAGCTTCCGTGGCACTGAATTCTTCGGCCATTTACGCAGGTCAAGCCCTTGGGGCCGCGATGGGAGGTTGGATTGTGCTGCACCAGGGCCTGACTGCGCTGCCGCCTTTTGCTTTACTGGGCATGGTGTTGGCCATGGTTGTGAGTTGGCAATCGAGTCGGTATGCGCGCAGCCATCCCTTGCCACAACACGCGGCACAGCAAGGATAATGTGGCCGATTTTCGATTTTTTATTTTCCCCATTGAACGACTATGAACTTAGCTTTTAAACACGTCGCCATCATCGGCGCCGGCGCCATGGGCCGGGGCATTGCCCAAATTGCCGCCCAATCAGGCAGCCAAGTTTGGCTGTATGACACGCAAGCCGAAGCCGTCCACAAAGCCCGCAATTCGGTTTTTGAACAATGGGACAAGATGCAAGAAAAAGGCCGCCTCACGGCTGAAGCTGTGAACGGCCACAAAAGCCGGCTGCTGGCCGCCAACAGCCTGCAAGATCTGGCAGCTTGCGACCTGGTGATTGAAGCCATCGTGGAACGCCTGGACATCAAACAAAAACTGTTTGCTGAACTCGAAGATCTGGTCAGCCCCAGTTGTGTCCTGGTGACCAACACCTCCTCCCTCTCGGTCACCGCGATTGCCGCGGCCTTGAAGCGGCCTGCGCAATTTGCGGGGTATCACTTCTTCAACCCCGTGCCACTGATGAAGGTGGTGGAAGTGATTGCGGGCCTGAAAACCGATCCGGCCATCTGTTTGCAACTCAACGCTTATGCCAAATCCATGGGCCACACCCCTGTGCAGGCACAAGACACGCCGGGCTTTATCGTCAACCACGCGGGTCGGGGCTACGGGACTGAAGCGCTGCGCATTGTGAATGAGGGCGTGGCCGACTTCGCCACCATCGACCGCATCTTGCGTGACCAAGTGGGCTTCAAACTCGGCCCTTTCGAGTTGTTTGATTTGACCGCGCTGGACGTATCTCACCCCGTCATGGAGTCGATCTACAACCAGTACTACCAAGAGCCGCGCTACCGCCCCAGCGTCATTACCGCGCAACGCATGGCCGGTGGTCTGGTTGGCAAAAAAGTCGGTGAAGGCTTCTACCCTTATGTGGACGGCAAAGCGCAAGTACCGCCAGAGCCGCCCGTGCCGCAAGTCATCGAGATGCCGCCAGTGTGGGTCTCCCCGCGCGCCAGTCGCCGCATGGAATTGCTGCAACTGCTCAAAGACCTGGGTGCCCAAATCGAAACCGGCGCCTCGCCCTCGCCCACAGCGCTGACGCTGGTGGCGCCACTGGGATTTGATGTGACCACCGTGGCCGTGGTGGAGCGACTGGACCCTGCCCGCACCGTGGGCATTGACATGCTGTTTGACGATGTGGCCACCAAACGCCGCGTGCTGGCCACCAACCCGGCCACCCGCAGCGATATGCGCGATGCAGCGCACGCCCTGTTTGCGCGCGACGGCAAAGCCGTCAGCGTGATCCGTGACAGCGGTGGTTTTGTCACCCAGCGCGTGGTCGGCAACATCGTCAACATTGCGTCCGACATGTGCCAACAAGGGGTGTGCAGTCCGCAAGATTTGGAAACAGCTGTGACCCTGGGCTTGGGCTACCCTGCGGGCCCCTTGGCCATGGGCAACCAACTGGGTCCGACCAATGTGCTGGAAGTGCTGTTCAACATGCAAACCGTGTACGGCGACACCCGCTACCGCCCCAGCCCTTGGTTGCGGCGTCGCGGCGCCATTGGCCTGTCCTTGATGCACATTGAGGCCTGAGCCATGACCGCGCAACTGAAAGGCACCAGCGAAGGCGCCAGCCTGATTCTGACGCTGAGCAACCCCGAGTTTCGCAACGCCTTAGGGCCCGAAATGTATGCGGCAGGTGTGGAAGCGCTGAACGCGGCTGAGTCCAATCCGGATGTGCGCAGCGTCATCATCACCGGCGAAGGCAGCTTGTTCAGCGCAGGCGGGAACTTGCAACGCCTGCAAGCCAACCGGCAACAACCGCCCGAGCACCAAGCACAAAGCATCGAGGGTCTGCACAATTGGATCGAAGCCATCCGTGCTTTTCCCAAGCCCGTGATAGCAGCGGTCGAAGGCGCAGCCGCTGGGGCTGGGTTTTCGTTGGCACTGGCCTGCGACCTGATCGTCGCGTCCCGTGACAGCCTGTTTGTCATGGCCTACAGCAACATTGCGCTCTCTCCCGATGGTGGCGGCACATGGAGTTTGGCTAGGGCACTGCCCCGCCAATTGGCCAGCGAGTTGCTGATGTGCGGCGAACGCATCAACGCTGAGCGACTGCACACCTTGGGCCTGGTCAACCGCTTGAGCGAGCCAGGGCAGGCGTTGACGGTGGCATTGGCCATGGCTGATAACATCAACACCCGCGCACCGAACGCCATCGCCAGCATAAAGGAGCTGCTCAGCGAGGCCGATGGCAGCAATCTGAACCAACAACTCGCTCGCGAACGCGATCATTTTGTGAAAAACCTGCACCACCCCAATGCGGGCATCGGCATCGGTGCTTTTTTAAACAAACAAAAACCCACGTACGAATAAACTGCCTGGTCCCCCAGGCGACAAATTCCCCTTCGACAGTCACTCAAAAGACAGACCATGGACGAACCCATTCTGACAATGGAAGAAAGAGAAGCGATCAATCAAGGTCGCTGGTTTTCTACCCTTTCACCTTCACTGCGACACGACATTCTTCGATGTGCTTACGTCAAACGATACAAAGACGGCGAACTAATTTGCGCTCGGGGCGAACCGCCCGAGCAGTGGATCGCCTGCGCCAAGGGCGCGGTACGTGTGAGTTCCACCTCGGTGTCGGGCAAGCTGATCACCTTGACCTACGTGGAGCCGGGCATTTGGTTTGGCGATGTGTCGATTTTCGACGGGGATCGGCGTACGCACGATGCCTATGCGCACGGCGAGACCACCACCTTGAACGTGGCCAAAGCCGACTTCAAGAAAATTTTGGCGCAGCACGTGGAGTTCTACGAAGCTATGCTGCGCTTGCATGCGCGGCGCATTCGCCAACTGTATGGCTTGGTCGAGGACTTGAACACCCTGCCCCTGCGCGCGCGTCTGGCCAAACAACTCAACCACTTGCTGCGCAGCTACGGCGTGCCCAGTTTGTCGGACGCCAAAGCGATTCGCATCAGTTTGCAATTGGCGCAAGAAGAACTGGCGCAGTTGTTGGGTGCCTCACGTCAGCGCGTGAACCAAGAGCTCAAGCAAATGGAGCGCGAGCAGGTCATCAAGATCGAGCCGGGCGGCCTGTTGGTTTTGGACCGCGCCGAACTCTTGAAAATTGTGGACGCCGACCACTAGCCCTTTCCTTTTACCTTCACGGCGGTACCCACCCATGAGCGAGTTTGATCATTTCGTGGGCACCCGCCCTGTTTCTGGGCAGCACGCCTTCGACGTCGCTGCGCTGCAAGCTTGGCTGACCCCACATCTGCCTGGTTTTGTCGGTCCTTTGAGCGTGGAATTGTTCAAAGGCGGCCAATCCAACCCGACCTACAAACTCATCACGCCCAGTCAGCAGTATGTGATGCGCGCCAAGCCAGGCCCTGTGGCCAAGCTCCTGCCATCAGCCCACGCCATTGAGCGTGAGTTCACGGTCATGAAGGGCTTGGCAGGCACGGATGTTCCAGTACCCCGCATGCATGTGCTGTGCGAAGACGAGTCGGTGATTGGCCGCGCTTTTTATGTCATGGAGTGCATGCAAGGCCGGGTCTTGTGGGACCAGTCCCTGCCCGGCATGAACACCACCCAGCGCGGCGAAATTTACGACGAAATGAACCGGGTGATTGCTGCGCTGCACTCTGTCAACGTCGACAAGCAGGGCCTGTCCAGTTACGGCAAACCCGGCAACTACATCGAACGCCAAATTGGCCGCTGGAGCAAGCAGTACGTGGCTTCGGTCACGCAAGCCATCCCCGAGATGGACAAGCTCATGGCCTGGCTGCCTGAACACATACCTGCCAGCGCCAAAGACAGCAGTTTGGTCAGTGTGGTGCATGGCGACTACCGCTTAGACAACCTGATGTTTCACGCCAACGAACCGCGCGTGATCGCGGTGCTGGACTGGGAGTTGTCCACACTCGGCCACCCCTTGGCCGACTTCAGCTACCACTGCATGGCTTGGCACATTGCCCCCGGTTCATTCAGGGGCATCGGCGGACTGGACCACAAAGCGCTGGGCATTCCCGAAGAAGCTGAATACATCCGCCGCTATTGCGAGCGCACGGGTTTCACCACCCCCGAGGCCTTGGCGAAGGATTGGAACTTTTACCTCGCGTACAACATGTTCCGCATCGCTGCCATTTTGCAAGGCATCGCCAAACGGGTCGAAGACGGTACCGCCTCCAGCGATCAAGCCCGAACCTCTGGCGCCGGTGCCCGGCCCATGGCCGAATTGGCTTGGCAATTTGCCCTCAAAGCCTGACCCTTTTTTACACACCAGTTACTCAACAGGAGAGACTCCATGGACTTCGACTACACCCCCAAAATTAAAGACATGCAGGCCCGCCTGCTGGCGTTCATGGATGAGCACATCTATCCCAACGAAGCGCGCTTTTTCGCAGAGATCGCCGAGAACCGCGCCAAAGGCAATGCCTGGGTCCCCACCAAGATCGTGGAAGAGCTCAAGCCCAAAGCCCAGGCCGCAGGCCTGTGGAATCTGTTCTTGCCCAAGTCGAGCCGCGCACCTCAAGGTTTGTCCAACTTAGAGTACGCACCGATGTGCGAAATCATGGGTCGTGTGCCCTTCGCTGCCGAAGTGTTCAACTGCTCTGCACCGGACACCGGCAACATGGAAACCCTGGAGCGTTATGCCAGCGAAGCCATCAAAGACGAATGGCTCGAACCCCTGCTCAAAGGCGAGATCCGCTCCGCTTTCTTGATGACAGAACCTGAAGTCGCATCGTCTGATGCCACCAACATCCAATGCGAGATTCGCCGCGAAGGCAACGAGTACGTGATCAACGGCCGCAAATGGTGGTCGTCCGGCGCGGGCGACCCACGCTGCGCAGTGTACATCGTCATGGGCAAAACCAACCCTGAAGCCGGTCGCCATGAACAGCAATCGATGATTGTGGTGCCCGCCAATGCCAAAGGCATCACCGTGCTGCGCGCTTTGAGCGTGTTCGGCTACGACGACGCGCCGCACGGCCACATGGAAGTCTTGCTCGAAAACGTGCGCGTGCCCGTGGGCAACTTGCTGCTCGGCGAAGGCCGTGGCTTTGAAATCGCCCAAGGTCGCCTTGGCCCTGGCCGTATTCACCACTGCATGCGCAGCATTGGCATTGCTGAGCGCGCACTCGAGTTGATGTGCAAACGCCTGAACACCCGTGTGGCCTTTGGCCGCGAAGTGTCCAAGCAAACCGTCTGGCAAGAGCGCGTGGCCGAAGCCCGTTGCATGATCGAGCAAGCCCGTTTGTTGACCCTCAAAGCGGCCCACATGATGGACACCGTGGGCAACAAAGTGGCCAAGGCTGAAATTGCCATGATCAAAATTGTCGCGCCCAACATGGCCTGTCAAATCATTGATTGGGCGATTCAAGCGCACGGCGGTGGCGGTGTGTCGCAAGACTTCCCATTGGCCTATGCCTATGCGCACCAACGCACACTGCGCTTGGCTGATGGTCCTGACGAGGTGCACCGCAACTCGTTAGCCAAGCTGGAGTTGGCCAAGCATTTGTTGATGCCCGGCAACGTGGAAATGCCCGTCACCCGCGGCAGTTGATCGCACATACCGTTCGGTGAGAGCGGTGCTCTTGCTTTGCACCCCCGTGCAAAAAAATTAGCACCCTCTCCGAGATCGCGGTGATCAGGCGTTACAATACTGACATGTCGGAGCGTAGCGCAGCCTGGTAGCGCATCTGCTTTGGGAGCAGAGGGTCGCGAGTTCGAATCCCGCCGCTCCGACCACCCTTAAAAAAGCCCACTTGTGGGCTTTTTTTCTTGGGATTTTCGCTTTTTGGGTTTTCACGTATCCTCATATCCATCTGCCCGTAGCTCAACTGGATAGAGCAGTTGCCTTCTAAGCAACAGGTCGGGGGTTCGAGCCCCTCCGGGCAGACCATTTTCTTCTGCGCTTTCCAATTCCAACATGCAAGCACTGCTCAACGCCATTGCCGCAATGGAAAAGCCCACGGATGCACAGCGCATTTTTCACGGCCGCGGAGGGCTTTACCCGGGCTGCGAGCATTGGGTCTTGGACGCATTTCCGCCCGTATTCGTACTGACCAGCTTTCAAGCGGTGCCCAATGATGAATTGACTCGGATCGGCGAGGCCTTGGAAGCGCGCTGGACGCAGTTGTGTCCTGATGCTCCCTTGAACTGGGTTTTTCAGAGCCGGCACGCAGGTGAGCCAGACACGCGACTGATGGCCGGCAGCGTGCCCGAGCCCCATGTGGTGACAGAGAATGGCCTGCGCTTTCGCGTCCACGTGCTCAAAGGTCAAAACCATGGCTTGTTCTTGGACATGGCGCAAGGGCGCAGCTGGGTGCGCGATTGGGCGCAAACCCATCCTGAAGGCAAGGTCCTGAATCTGTTCGCCTACACCTGTGCGTTTTCGGTGGTCGCCTTGCGAGCCGGAGCCAAACAAGTGGTGAACGTGGACATGAGCCACGGCGCCATGGCGATTGGCCAACAGAACCATCAACTCAACGCCCTGAGCACCGGGGCCAGTTTTCTGGCGCACGATATTTTCAAAACCTGGGGCAAGATCAGCCGCAGCGGGCCTTATGACCTGATCGTGGTCGACCCCCCTAGTTACCAAAAAGGCAGCTTTGTCGCCACCAAAGATTACGGGCGACTGCTGCGCCGCATGCCCGAATTACTCCAACCCGGCGGCCACGCTCTGCTGTGTCTGAATGCGCCTGAATTGGGCTTGGATTTTCTCAAAGAACAAGTGCTCACCGCTTCACCTGCTTTGGACTTCGTTGAACGCTTGCCCAACCCCGAGGTCTTTGCCGATGTGTCTGCTGAGCGCTCGCTCAAGGTTCTGGTGTACCGCATCACTTGATGAGTTGGCGCATGTCCTGAATGGCATCCAGCGCGCGACGCGTGTTGGCCATGGCACGCAACAAATTACCATCGCTGGCCCGCACATGGTGCAAAGCGGTCACCAGCGCGTTTTGCGCGACCGCGAAAGACTGAATTTTTTCACGCTCCATCATCAAAGGCTTTATGTAATGCACGTTGCAAGTAGAACGTGTTTGCAGCATCGCTTGGGCCATATGAAACTCCAAAAGTTGATTGACTGTCCTTTTGTGAATTCAAAACACACCATGCGTTCCGAAGAAATCTCAAAACGTAAATAATGATACTTTTGAATTCAACAATGTCATCATATTCAAAGTAATAGCTTTCAAACAAGTGTCAATACTGTTAAATTGAAAGCATTTGTATCCAATGAAACATCCGCCACCGACTTTGCTACATCGATAAAGCCAGCAAGTCATGCAGTTGACGCCTGAAAGCATGGGGCGCATGGGCGGCTCTGCCCAGATACACCCCGTTGGTCAAACAAGCCACCACGCATTCACGCCGAGGATCCACCCACAAAGTGGTCCCCGTGAACCCAGTGTGTCCGAATGTGTCCTCACCGAACACATCGCCCGCTGAGGCGTTGTGGTGGGATTTGAGGACAAAACCCAGTCCTCTGCGCACGTCGTCGGTCACCGCCTGCTCAGATAGGGCTTGCGCTACCAGGTTGGCGTCCAGCCCCAAGGAAACGGATGCAGACAACCAGGCCTGGCCAAATTGCGCCACATCCATGGCGGTGGCAAACAAACCGGCATGACCCGCCACACCGCCTACAGCACACGCGTTTTCGTCATGCACTTCGCCCCATACACGGCGCTGACGCCAGCGCAGGTCCAACTCCGTCGCAGCGGTTTGATTCACCCCCACTCGGCCACTTTGCACGGGGTTGAACAATGTGTGCTTCAAGCCCAAAGGGTCCAACACGTACATTTGAATGGCACGGTCCAAGGGCATGCCACACAAGGCCTGAACGGCTTGCCCCAGCAACATGAAACCGATATCGCTGTAAACGACGCGCTGGCCGGGCTGGTCTATGAAGGGGTATTGGTTGATTGCAGCCATGGCCTGAGCCCAACGCGCCTGCGCTTGCACGGGTGCATGCAATTGCGGCGCAGAAGTCGGCGCAATATTCGGCGCATTAGGCACCGGCCCCACCACTGCAAACACATCGCGCCAAGCGGCCAAACCCGAGGTGTGGGTCAGCAACTGTCTGAATGTGACTTGCTGTGGGTCCACCATTTGCCCCTGAAGCGCCGGATCGACCCGCTGACGAACCAAAGTGTGCGGGTCTTGCCCGCCCTCGATCGGGCGTGGCCCGCTGAGCGCAAAACCGGGCAATACCGAATACAGCGGATCGTCCAAGCCCACCCGTCCTTGGCTGACACATTGCAAAAACACCGTGGTGGTGAACAACTTGGTGATGGAAGCCATGTCAAACAAAGTATCGATCGTTGCCGCTTGCTTTTCGGTTTCTCCCCAGGCCTGGTGCACCACCACCTGCCCCCTGTGTAAAACGGCCAACACACAGGAAGGGAATGTCCTGGCCAGGTGCTGCACCATCAAGGCATTCAAAGCCTCGTGCAAGGGTCCGTGGGATGAGGAGGGGAAATCAGAAAAAGTCATGCGCGCAAGTCTCAGCAAGCTGCCACCTTACCACCACCATTCAGGGAGAAACGGGTCTCGCATGGGTAATTTCCCTAGGTTGGATACTGCAAAATATGCAACATAATGCATGTTCATTCAGGAGTCTTGTTCATGAACCCAAACCCTTCTTCACGTCGTGCACTGCTCAAAGGCGCTGCCTTGGCGGGTGCTGCATCCACTGGTTTGCTGTTGCCCGAATGGGCTGCTGCACAGTCCGGGAAAATCCGAGTCGGCCTCATGCTCCCTTACTCGGGCGCTTTTGCGCCCTTGGGCGTGGCCATCGAAAACGGCGTGCGCATGGCCATCAATGAGCAAGGCGGCAAGTTGGGTGGTCGCGAGATCGAATGGTTCAAAGTCGATGACGAGTCCGATCCCTCTAAAGGTGTTGAAAATGCCAATAAATTGGTGCAACGCGACAAGGTCGACGTGCTGATCGGCACCGTGCATTCCGGCGTGCAAATGGGCATTCAAAAAGTTGCGCGCGACTCGGGCGTACTGACCCTGATTCCCAACGCCGGTGTGCACGCAGCCACCCGCGCCCTGTGCGCGCCCAATGTGTTTCGCACCAGCTTCTCCAACAGCCAGCCGACCCTGGCCCTGGGTCAAGCCATGGTCAAGCGCGGACACAAAAAAGCCGTGTGGATCACCTGGAAATACGCCGCTGGCGATGAAGCCTTCGAAGGCTTCAAAGAAAGTTATACCCAAGCCGGCGGCACCATCGTCAAAGAGTTGGGGCTGCCCTTCCCCAACGTCGAATTCCAAGCCTTGTTGACCGAAATCGCCGCGCTCAAACCCGATGCTGTGGCATGCTTCTTTGCCGGCCCGTCGGGCGCCAAGTTCATGAAAGATTTTGCAGCTGCCGGCCTGAAAGACAAGATCGCTTTGTACGGCTCGGGCTTTTTGACCGAAGGCGTGTTGGAAGCCGCAGGCCCTGCCGCCGACGGCGTGATGACCACCCTGCACTACAGCGACTCGCTGGACACGCCGCGCAACAAAGCCTTCCGTTTGTCGTATGCCAAAACCTTCAAAGCCCAACCCGATGTCTACGCCGTGCAAGGCTACGACACCGGTTTGCTGCTGGCGCAAGGCATGAAAGCCGTCAACGGCGATCTGAACGCCAAACCCGCCTTGTACAAAGCACTGGAAGCCGCGGTGATCGACAGCCCGCGTGGCAAATGGACCATGAGCAAGTCGCACAACCCGGTGCAAGACATTTATTTGCGAGTAGCCGAAAAAGGCGAGAACAAGGTGATTGGCGTGGCCGCCAAGGCCTTGGCTGACCCGGGAACCGGTTGCCGCATGGGTTGAACCTGAAGCAGTTGTGCTCCCCCAGATGGCGGAACCCTTCCGCCATTTTTCTTGCCTTGGTGTTTGCTTGTGAAGGTCCGTGATGGATGTGGTTAATTTTCTGATTCAACTGCTCAACAGCGTGCAATACGGTTTGCTGTTGTTCATGTTGGCGGCAGGCTTGACTTTGATATTCGGCATCATGGGCGTGGTGAATTTGGCGCACGGCAGTTTCTACATGCTGGGCGCTTACCTGGCCTGGTCCTTGGCCAGCCTGACCGGCAGTTTCACCTTGGCGATTGTGTTGGGCACTGCCTTGTCGGTGCTGTTTGGCCTGCTGCTGGAGTGGTTGCTGTTTCGGCATTTCTACCAACGTGACCATCTGGACCAGGTGCTGCTGACCTTCGGCTTGATTTACGTGTTCGAAGAAATGCGCTCCATCCTCTGGGGCGACGATGTGCACGGCGTGACGATTCCCGATGTGCTGAGTGCCTCCATCCCCCTCACCGATACCTTGTCTTACCCGGT
>CANFMK010000027.1 GCA_947448325.1 Comamonadaceae bacterium | reverse complement strand
TGAGGGCGTGACCTATGCCCACAAAATTGAAAAGGCCGAGGCCCAGGTCGATTGGTCGTTGCCTGCCGTGGTGATTGAGCGGCGTGTCCGCGCCTTCGACCCCTTCCCTGGCGTTTCGGGTGTGATGTGCAGCCAGGCCCATTCAGAGACCGTCAAACTCTGGCAAGCCCAAGTCGAACCCGGCACGATGCACGCGGCACCTGGCACTGTACTCAGCGCCGACGCGCAAGGCGTGTGTGTGGCGTGTGGTCAAGGTGCTGCGCTGCGCATCACGCAGCTGCAGCGTCCCGGTGGCAAGCGCATCAGCGCTGCTGATTTTGTTCGCGGTTTCCCCTTGCAGGTGGGTCAGTCGCTCGGCGCGCGGGTGTGATCGGAAACGCCCCGCATGCTTTTTTTACCTTCGTTGTACCGGCATCCGGAGTTTCGCCAAGGCATGCGTGACTTGGCCCCGCAGGCCTTGGGCATCGCTGCTTGGGGATTGATGACGGGCGTGGCCATGGTCAAGTCGGGTATGGGCTTGTTGGCATCCGTGGTGATGACCTTGATGGTGTTTGCCGGCAGTTCGCAATTGGCCGCCATTCCCTTGATCGTGGCGGGTGCGCCGGCTTGGGTGATTTTGGCCACCGGCTTTTGTGTGAATTTGCGCTTTGTCGTCTTCAGCCTGCACCTGCGCCCCTACTTGATTCATCTGCCCCTGTGGCGGCGATTGGGGCACGGTTATATGACCGCCGATGTGAGCTATGTGCTGTTCACCCGGCGATTCTCGCAACCGGGCGAAACGCCCGAAGCCTTGCTGGCACAAGAGGCTTATTTGGCAGGCAATGACGGCCTCAACTGGTTCAGCTGGGTCACGGCCAGCTTGGCCGGTGTGGCGCTGGCCAATGGCATTCCCCCAGAGTGGGGTCTGGGCTTTGCTGGCATTTTGTGCTTGCTGGGCATTCAGTGCTCTTTGGCCAGTTCGCGCATGCGCATCTTGTCCTCGATGGTGGCGGGCGCAGCGGCGGTCGCAGCTTACGCGTTGCCTTTGAAGCTGAACATCGTGGTGGCCATCGCTGTCGCCGTGATCTTGTGCCTGACGGTAGAACGTGTGCGGGGTGTTGAATGAGCGCGTGGCTGAACGACGTCGACCTGTGGACCTTGGCGGTGATTGTGGGGCTGGCGGCGGTGACGGTGATCACCCGCAGTTTTTTCTTCATGTCCAACGCCACATGGCATTTGCCCCATTGGGCGCAGCGCGGCTTGCAGTACGCGCCGATTGCGGCGCTGTCGGCTGTGGTGGTGCCGGAAATTGTGATGCAGCAAGGCCAGCTGATTCACACGCTGCAAGATGCGCGGTTGTATGCCGCCGCCGTGGGCGCGGCGGTGTATTTTTGGCGCCGTGATGTGCTGGTCACCATTGTCTTGGGCATGGCGGTGTATTTGCCGCTGCATTTGGGTTGGGGCTGGTAAAGAGCGCAGTACGAAGCCAGAACGAATCTGGCGTGTCAGCGTTTGTCAGTAGCGGCTCTTAAAATGTAGGCAGTCTTCACCTTCTGCGCAGAATCCCATGAACGTCATCCGCTTTTCTGATTTGTGTGCCAACGGCGCTGTCCAAGGCCAACGTGTTTTCATCCGGGCCGACCTGAACGTGCCGCAAGACGATGCGGGCCACATCACCGAAGACACGCGCATCCGCGCCTCGGTGCCGTGCATCCAAATGGCGCTGGACGCAGGCGCTGCCGTCATGGTGACCAGCCATTTGGGCCGCCCCACCGAAGGCGAGTTCAAACCCGCCGACTCCCTGGCCCCCGTGGCCAAGCGATTGGGCGAGCTGCTCGGGCGCGATGTGCCCCTGGTCGCCAACTGGGTCGATGGCGTCAGCGTGGCCCCTGGCCAGTTGGTGATGTTGGAAAACTGCCGGGTGAACAAAGGCGAAAAGAAGAATGCCCCCGAGCTGGCGCACAAACTGGCTGCGCTGTGCGACATATTTGTGCACGACGCTTTTGGCACTGCGCACCGCGCCGAGGGCACGACCTATGGCATTGCCCAGTTCGCGCCCATCGCCTGTGCCGGCCCCTTGTTGGCGGCCGAGATCGATGCGATCAGCCAAGCGCTGGCCAACCCCAAGCGCCCGCTGGCAGCGATTGTGGCCGGCAGCAAGGTGTCGACCAAACTGACGATTTTGAAAAGCCTGGCCAAGAACGTGGACCAGTTGATCGTGGGTGGCGGCATTGCCAACACCTTCATGCTGGCGGCGGGCTTGAAGATTGGCAAAAGCCTGGCCGAGCCCGATTTGCTCGACGAGGCCAAGGCGGTGATCGAGATCATGAAAGCCCGTGGCGCTGAAGTCCCGATCCCCACCGACGTGGTGACCGCCAAAACCTTTGCGGCCGATGCGGTGGCCACCGTCAAAAAGGCCACCGAGGTGGCCGATGATGATTTGATTTTGGACATTGGCCCTGAAACCGCCGCCAAACTGGCGACTCAACTCAAGGCGGCAGGCACCATCGTGTGGAATGGCCCCGTCGGTGTGTTTGAATTTGCCGCCTTTGAAAATGGCACCCAAGTCATTGCCCAGGCGATCGCCGAATCCAGCGCTTTCAGCATCGCCGGCGGGGGCGACACCTTGGCCGCCATTGCCAAGTACGGCATTGAAAAGCAGATCGGCTACATCTCGACTGGCGGCGGCGCATTTTTGGAAGTGCTCGAAGGCAAGACCTTGCCCGCTTTCGACATCTTGATGCAGCGCGCAGCGGGCTGAATCAGGCCGACATCATCACATCATCGCGGAGATGGCCACCGCCCGGCTGGCCTCCCAATGACAAAGCCCCAAAAAAAGCCCCGCTGAGCGGGGCTTTTTGCATATCTGAGGTGAAGACTCAGGCCGCAGCGACTGGGGGCAAATTGCCGCGCACCGGGCTGGTTTTTTTGCCTGTGAAATCGGTCCAGCATTCGCGGGTGAAGTCGTACAACTTGCAGTCGCGCGCGGTCTGGAAGTACCAGCGCCAAGAGAAAGGTTGCACGATGATGCGGCCAGGCAGCATTTCTTCCAGCTTGGCTTGGGCCTGCTTGAGTTTGTAAAGCGGAATGCTCATGTCCACATGGTGCGCGGTGTGCTCCATGATGTGGTGCAGCATCGCGCCGATGTTGAAATTGAAGGTCAGGTGCACCGTGGTGGAGACAAAGGGCTGGGCCTTCATCCAAGCGCTTTTCTCGTTGTGCCAAGACACTTTGACATGGGTGTGGTGCACATAGACCACAAAGCCGATCATCGAGTTCCAAAAGAAGAAGGGCACCGCCACGCCCAGCAGCAGCGATAACGCCACCGACTGGTCCGTGGCCAGGGCTGCAGCAGAGATCGCGGCGATCCACAGCGCGCCAAATACCGTCACCAGCAGGCTGTCTTTGAAGAAGATCGGGCGGCGGGTGGGCATGTGCGCTTTGTTCGGGAAAAACTCGCGCTTCCACCAGATTTCAATCATGTAGTACAGGCCAGGTGCCCAACCGCTGCGGTAGGCGCGCTCGAGCAGACGCTGCATGGGCGAGAGGGCGGCAAATTCTTCGGTGGTCAGGGGCGTCCAGACAAAGTCCACCCCCTTGAGGTTGGTGTAACCGTGGTGCACCACGTTGTGACCGGTGTCCCATAAGCTGTAAGGGGTGAGCGAAGGCAAAAAGGCAATGCGGCCCAAGACTTTGTTCAGTTCCCGGTTGGGGGTCAGACTTTGGTGGCAAGCGTCGTGGCCAATGATGAACAAGCGCCCGATCATGAAACCCGCCGCCATACCGCACAGCAACTTGGCCCACACGGGCGAGAGCATCACGGTGGCGGCGATCAGCGCCAGAAACACGGCGTAATCCAAGATCAACAGCACGAAAGCGCGCACATAGGTGCGGCCGGACAAGGGCATCAGCCATTCGCGCAGCACTTTGCGGTGCGGCATGGGCTGGTCCAAGGGGATGGGCTGTTCAGAAATCGGGGTCGTTGAAACGGTCATATCAAGCAAGTCAACCAATAAGATTCAGAGTGTAGGTCCACAGGGGTGACCTGGTGATGACATAGATCAACCGCTGAAATAGACAGTCCTGTTGATTGCAACAACCTCTATTTTAAATGCCCCCGCTAGAGGCGAGTCACCAAGGTGGCGCAAGACCTTGGATCTGGTGCCACCATTGTGGGGAAAAGGCCGCACAATGGCGGTCAATCAGACCACGATGGAGGCACCCATGGCATTGGCGCGGACCCTTTTCACCCCCGAACACGAACAGTATCGCGACGCTTTGCGCCGCTTTTTGGACAAAGAGGTCGCCCCGCATCACGCCCGCTGGGAAGAGCAGCAGCATGTGGACCGCGAGGTTTGGCTCAAAGCGGCGCAGGCCGGCTTTTTGTGCGGCACCATGCCCGAGCAGTTTGGCGGCGCAGGCGGGGACAAACTCTTTTCGGTGGTTCTGATGGAAGAAATCGCCCGCATCAACGCCACGGGCTTGGGTTGGGGCTTGCATTCGGAAATCGTCGCCCCGTATTTGCTGCACTATGGCAGCGAGGCGATCAAGTCGCACTATTTGCCCGCCATGGCACGTGGCGAAAAAATTGGCGCGATCGCCATGACCGAACCGGCGGCGGGCTCAGATTTGCAAGGCATCCGCACCACGGCCGTGCTGGAGGGCGACCACTACCGCTTGAACGGCTCCAAAACCTTCATCACCAACGGCTATTTGTCGGACTTTGTCATCGTGGTGGCCAAAACCCGACCCGACGCGGGAGCCAAGGGCACCAGCTTGTTGTTGGTGGACGCCAACTTGCCAGGCTTTACCAAGGGCAAACCTTTGAAAAAGGCGGGCCTCAAAGCGCAAGACACCTGCGAGCTGTTTTTTGACAATGTCTTGGTGCCCGCCAGCCACTTGCTGGGCGCCGAAAACCAAGGCTTCATTTACCTGATGCAGGAACTCCCCTGGGAGCGTTTGCAAATTGCGATTTCAGGCCTCGCCTGTGCCGAAGCCGCCTTGGCCCACACCGCGACCTACGCCCACGAGCGCCAGGCCTTTGGCCAAGAAATCGCCAAATTCCAGAACATCAAGTTCCAGTTGGCCGACATGAAAACCGAGATCCAGGTGGGTCGCGTGTTTGTCGACCGCTGCATCGAAGCGTTGCTGGCAGGTGAGCTTGACGCGGTCACCGCCTCTATGGCCAAGGCTTGGGCCACTGACATGCAGTGCAAGGTGCTGGACCAGTGCGTGCAAATCCACGGCGGCTACGGCTTCATGTGGGAGACCTTTGTCACCCGCGCTTGGGCCGATGCCCGGGTGCAGCGCATTTACGGCGGCACCAACGAAATCATGAAAGAACTGATCGGCCGCAGCATCTGATCGCTGGCGCCCACCGAATGCCAAGAACATCACCCAGTTGCCGCGTTTTCTTGCTGTAGATGGCGCGCGTGGCTTTCCTCTTTTTTCAATTGACATCCCTATGACCGCACGTAACACCACCGTCCAAGCCGACGCCAACGCCCCCGCCGTCACGGCACTGTTGGCCAATTTTGTCGCCACCCATCCGTCCAAGGGTTGGAGCGACGAGGTCGAGCAACAAGCGCACCGCACCTTCGCCAACTGGGCCGGTTGCGCCGTGGGCCCGAGCACCCATGAAACTGTCGAGGCCGCCTTGGCTGCGGTGCAAGAGCTGCAACCCGCGCCGCAAGCGGCCTTGCTGGGCCGCAGCGAACGGGTGGACATGGCCAACGCCGCCTTGCTCAATGGCATCAGCTCGCACACTTTTGACTTTGACGACACCCATCTGAAAACCATCATCCACCCGGCAGGTCCCGTGGCTTCGGCGGTGCTGGCGCTGGGCGAGCACATCGGCGCCTCCGGTCGCCAAGTGATTGATGCCCTGGTGCTGGGTGTGGAGGTGTCGTGCCGCGTCGGCAACGCGGTGTACCCGCACCACTACGACCGTGGCTGGCACATCACCGGCTCGACCGGCATGCTGGGCAGCGCCGCCGCCTGCTCGCGCCTGCTTGGCCTGGACGCGGCGCACACGCAAATGGCGCTGGGCATAGCCGCTTCTCAGCCGGTGGGTTTGCGCGAGCAGTTTGGCACCATGACCAAGCCCTTTCACCCCGGTGCTGCGGCCAAAGCCGGCCTGATGTCGGCCTTGATGGCGCGCCACGGCTTCACCGCCTCGCACCGCGCGCTGGAAGCCCCACGCGGTTTGATGCAGGTCTTCTCTGACAAAACCGACTGGGCTGAGATCACCGAGAACCTGGGCCAGACCTGGGAAATCGCGCTCAACACCTACAAGCCCTTTGCTTGCGGCATTGTGATTCACCCGGCGATTGACGCCTGTGTGCAACTGCGCAACCAACACGGCTTGACGGCCGATCAAATCACCCGCATCACCGTGCGCGCCCATCCCTTGGTGCAAGAGTTGACCGGTAAAAAAACCCCGAAAACCGGCTTGGAAAGCAAATTCAGCGTCTTCCATTCTTGCGCCGTGGCCATCCTCAAAGGCCAGGCGGGCGAACACGAATATTCGGACGACATGGTCCTGTCCCCCACCACCATCGCATTGCGCGATCGGGTGGAGTTGATCGTCGACCGCGCCATTCATGAGGCTTCGGTGGACGTGACCATCGAAACCACCGATGGCCGCAGCCTGCACATCTTCATCGAGCGCGCCATTGGCAGTTTGGAAAAGCCCATGACCGGTGAGCTGCTCAAAGCCAAGTTTGTCGACCAAAGCGCACCCATCATCGGCCTGGCCCAATCCAACCAGGCCTGGGACTTGTGCATGAACCTGGCTGCGCAACCCGACCTCAAAGCCCTGCTGCACAGCCTGACACGCGCCGCTTAAGCGCTCTGTCGGGCATGGCCTTGGGCCTGGGCCAGGGCCAAGGCGGTATGATGAAAGTGAAAACAATCACACCATGGACGCTGCGGCTTCAACTTCTCTTTGGGTCACCCTGGGCTTGCTCATCGCGCTGGGCTTTCGCCATGGGCTGGACCCGGACCATATCGCCGCGGTCGACGGCCTGACGCGCATGCGCTTTCGCGCCTCGGCCGAGGCCCGCCACCCGACTTTTGGCGTAGCGCGCTTGGCCGGTTTTCAATTCGCTTGCGGCCACAGCCTGAATATCTTTTTGGTCACGCTGGTGTTTTATTGGCAAGACTTTGAACTGCCGCATTGGTTGGAATCGACGGGTTTGTGGTTGTCCACTTTCTTTTTGCTGTGGTTGGCCTTGGCCAACCTGCGCCAATGCTGGCGTGGCCATCCGCACACGCATGCCGCCGGTCCCGCGCAGCGTTTGATCATGAAAATTTTGGGGCCTTTGGCGCACCCTTTGGGCGTGGGTTTTGCATTCGCGATCTCGTTTGACGCTTTGGCTCAAGCCGGCTTGATGGCCGCCAAAGGCCACGAGCTGGGCGGCTTTGGCGTAGTGGTGTTGCTGGCGCTGGGGTTTGGCGTCGGCATGGTGCTGGCCGATACCGCCAACGGCTGGCTCACCCACACCCTGGTACAGCGAAGCGAGCACATGGCGCAACAGGTGGGCCGCTGGATGAGCGGCGTAGTCGGTGTCCTGGCGCTGGCGGTGGTGCTGGTCAGCCACGCCAGCCAACACCTGCCCCTCTTGGCCACCTTGCTCGAAGACTGGGGCGCCTGGATGGGACTGAGTGTGACCGCTGCGTTGTTGGTGATGTATGCCGTGAGCCGGTGGTATTTGGAGCGGCCGGTCGCGCGTTGACGGTTAGACAACCCGCTTTTAGGCGTTCAGCGCCCAGTTCTCTACAACCAGTTCCGGGTAATCCTTGAAGTCTGACTCGTTGTTGGTCACCAGCGTCAAGCTTGTATTGACAGCATGCGCTGCGATCAACCGGTCCAATGCATTGCGGCTGCGGTCTCGAACTGCTGCTCTCAGCACGCCATACCGCGCTGCGTCAGCTTGCGTAAAGGGCAACACGGGAATTCGACTTACCAACAGAGACAGAGCGTGTTCGTTCTGCTGCCTGAACGTGGTTTGAATTTCCAAGCCTGCGCGCAATTCAGCATACGTCACCACCGACATCACCGCATCTCCCTGGTTCAGGGCCTGCAATCTGCGCAATACCTGGGGTGGATGGTTTTTGATGAGGTAGATGCAGATGTTGGTGTCGAGCATGAAGCGCATGGTCAGCCTTGTCCTGTGGTTGCCATCGGTGCGGGCGTTGCGTGCCAATCACGCTCCTGCTCTTCATGGAACTCACGCCCCTCGGCCATGAAGTCCGAGCTGAACATTCCAAAGACACCCCCAATGTCGGCCAAGGTCTCCTGCACAACCAGACGCATGACCAATGTGTTGCCAACGCGTTCAACTTCCACATCTTGTGCAGCGTCGACAAACCCCAACTCTTTAGGGATACGCACAGCCAGCGAGTTGCCGCTCTTGAATACGCGTGTCAGCATAGAGGCTCCTGGAAATCAATGTATATACAGTATACACATTGAGGCGAAGTCAATCTCTGCATTCCATTTTGAGATCAATCGCCCAGCCTCATATCGCCATGCAGCAACCTTTGCCTTGCATCCTCCTGCCCCAAGGCAAAGGCATCTTCTACCGACGTGTTGGGGCGGCAATCCCAAGTGGATACGGGAATTTTCCGGCTCGGCTGCCAATAGGTGCGCCCATGGGCTTGAAACAGGGGCGATCGGTCGGGGTAATGCCGCGTCAGCAAAACAAGTGTCGATGCTTTTTCGACAGCCTTTTGAACGGGGATGGGGGCGTTGTCGGTATACCCGCCATCCATGGCCCAAGCCCCATGCAAACGAACGCCGGACATGAAGGGCGGCGCAGCCGCAGCGGCTTGCAAAGTGGCTTGCATCTCCTGGACTGACGTGCAGTCTTGCAAAGAGAAGAACGCTTGTTTCAAACCTAGAAATCGAGGCAAAGCTGGGTGGATGTTGTGAAACAGTTTCTTATCAACCAAGTAGGCCAAAGTACCAGCCGCAATGCTGCCCCTCAAGCCCAACGCACGGGCGGGGCGGGTGACAGCAACCAGCAACTGACAGGGCGAGGATTGAAGCGTTTTGAAATTACCTTCATGCACAAAGGCGGCCAGCCAAGCGGGGTAAATCGTTTGATGGGCAAAGTTCAACCGGAATCGGGCCAGCCCGCGCCAGTCGAAAAGTTGTGCATTGGCCGCATAAAGCCGCTTGCAGGCTTGCAGCGCGGCTTCAGTGCTGTTTGTCAAGAATGAGGCGGCAATCGCTGTGCCAGCGCTCGTGCCCACCATCAAGCCCGGTAGGCGCGCACCGTAGGCGTGCAACTGGGTTAGCAGTCCGGCCTGCCACCAACAGCGATTACCGCCGCCGGCAAAGGCTAGTGTTTGTACCTTGGAAAAATCAAGCATGAACGATATTTATAGCAAATAAGTATTCTATATTGGCTTGGTTATGCCTTGGGTTTCTGCCAACGGCCCGTAGCCTTCAGCGAGCCAAGGGGAAAGGCGTTGTTCAATGTTGGATTTCAAAGGACCACCGAAGACGGACTCTGAAGTAGGAATACCTCAATGCGCCGCTAGTGCGGACTCGAAACCGATCACTCTTGCAGGAACTGCAGCAAAGCTCAGAGGGAGAAATGAGCTGGGTGCGACGGTGATGCGGCCCTTTTTGAACTTCATCTTGACGAGTACTTCTGCGGCTTGGCCGTTACGCGCATGCACCACGTGGGAAAAGTAGGCGCACTTTTCATCAGCATAGATGAGTTGAGTCTCAACTCGAATGCGGCTGAAGATGGACACTGGCCTGGAGAACATGACGAGTTGCGCCACATTCACGAAGCTCGCACCGGCATGAATAATCGTAAAGAGCTTACCTACCTTGATCAGATAATCGATCTGCGCAGATTCCGCTAGTTGCAAGTATTTGTCACTCTTTAGGACGCGAATTCCAGAGTCGAAAGGCGTGACCCAAAAATTGAGCTCTGTCACGCTTCCAACAGCCTTACTTCCGTAAGCTGCGAGACCCAAAAGAAAGGTAATGATGTTCCGCAACAGACCCGACACATTGATCTCCCTGTTCGATGCCTAACGCCCTTCTTGAGCATCTTTGCCCGGTTGAGTTTATTCCGCGTAAATATTGAACAGATTTGCGATTTCGCTAAGGCGCATGCAATTGCAAATTCAAAGTGAATTCGGGTAGCCTAAAGCTGACACGTGAGAACGATATTTAAGGGCTGCATGCGACTAATGTTGAGTGCGTATAAATCCACTGCCAAGACAAGTCTTCATTTGCAAATGGTCCTTTAAGTTGGGCGTTTGATATTTCCCACTGGCGTGAATTTCACCGCAATTTCACGCACACGGTGTCTATGACACTAGGCGATTTCAAAGCACGTTCAGCGGAATCTTCAAGTAACTCACCCCATTGGCTTCGGGCGGCGGCAGGGCCCCTGCGCGGATGTTGACTTGGATTGCGGGCAGTATCAATACGGGCATGTCCAAGGTCGCGTCGCGCTGGGTGCGCATGGCCACAAAGGCGGCTTCGTCGATGCCGTCGTGCACATGCACGTTGTGCGCGCGTTGCGCCGCCACCGTGGTTTCAAAAGCGATGGGGCGCGCGTTATGGGGCGGGTAGTCGTGGCACATGAACAGGCGCGTCTCGCCTGGCAAACGCAAAATGCGTTGCACCGAGGCGTACAAAGCGCGCGCATCACCGCCCGGAAAATCACAGCGCGCCGTGCCCACGTCAGGCATGAACAGCGTGTCGCCCACAAACACCGCATCGCCAAATTGGTAGGCCACGCAAGCTGGGGTGTGACCGGGCACAAACAGCACCCGGGCGTGCAGTGCACCCACGTGGAGTTGTTCATCCGCTTTCAGCAAGTGGTCGAATTGCGAGCCGTCCACCGCGAACTCGTTCTCCAAATTGAAAATGCCTTTGAACACACTTTGTACTTGGGAGATGTGCTCGCCAATGGCGATTTTCCCGCCCAGCTGCGCCTTCAGATAAGGCGCCGCAGAAAGGTGGTCGGCGTGGGCATGGGTTTCCAAAATCCAGGCCACCTGCAGTTGCTGCGACTTCACAAAGGCGATCACTTGGTCGGCGCTGTCGCGGCGGGTACGACCGGACTTAGGGTCGTAGTCCAGCACCGAGTCGATGATGGCGCAGGCTGAGCCAGGTTTTTCGTAGACCACGTAGGTGACGGTCCAGGTGTGCGGGTCGAAGATACCGTGCACCTGAGGCGATGGGGTTGTGGTCGACGGGAGCATGTGTGTCATGGCGTCATTGATTCAAGTCGGCTGAAGGGAGGCAGACGATGTCATTCAAAAGACGGCGTCTGCGGTTTTTGCACCGGTTGGCCTGCCGCCACCCAGGCGTCGTAGCCCCCAGCAATCGAGCTGACGTGGCGGTAGCCCATGTTGTGCATGACTTGCGCGGCCAAGGCGGCGCGGCCGCTGGTTTTGCAGTACAGCACCACGCGCAGGTCGCGGTTGGACAAATCAGGGCTGGCGCTGAGTTTGAATTCCAGCAGGCCGCGCGAGGTGTGGATCGCTCCGGGCAAGTGCCCGGCGGCAAACTCTTCCGCTTCGCGCACGTCCAGCAGCACATCAGCTTCGCGAATGGCTTTGGCGGCGTCGTGGACAGAAATTTCATGGGTGGCGGCTTTGGCTTCGGCGACCAGGTCGTGGGCGGTTTTCATCGGGATATGGCTTTCAAAAAATTCAGGCTTTCAAGATCACACCGTGCGCATCCAGCACGCGGGTGTGCACGGGGATGCCTTGGCCCACGCTTTGGGTCACGGTGCAAAATTCTTCAAATTGACTCAGCACCCGGTCGGCATGTTCCAGCTGATCGGCGGCCACGCCCAGGTGCATTTTGGCGTCTATTCTCAACACGCGCATGCGGCCCTCGGCGTTTCGCCCGACCTGTGCCTGCACTTCGCAGCGGATGGGCTCGGGCGTTTGTTTGAATTTGCGAAAGGCAAACAACAGCGAGTCGCTCAGGCAATTGCCCACCGCCGCACACAGCAGTTGCACGGGTGAAGGGCCCAGGCCGGTGCCCAGGGGCGCGGGTTCGTCGCTGGTCAGGACGGGCATGGCTTCGTCGAAATGGATGTCAAAGCGGTAGTCCGCTTGCTGGCGCAATTGGACGGTGATGGTTTTGTCAGACATGGTGGACTTTGCGTGCAAGCATCAGCAGCCGCGCTGCACGCCGAACTTGCGCAGGATCGACTCCATCATGCACCACTGTGTGAGCGCGCTTTGCAGCAAGTTGGCACCGACAAAAGCGGTGAAGGCCAGCCACCACGGGCTGACAAAAATGGGGCTGGCTTCGATGCCCATGGCCAAGGAGGCCAAGATGAACGTACCGGCGACCAAGCGCACAATTTGCCATGATTTCATGATTCAAACTCCTGAGAAAAAATTCAAGCTTCGTAGGTGCGGCGATAGGCCACGTAATACAAAGTCGGGATGACCACCAGCGTGAGCACAGTGGAGACGGAAATACCAAAGATCAGTGAGATCGCCAGGCCGTTGAAGATCGGGTCGTCCAAGATGAAAAACGCGCCCATCATGGCGGCCAGCCCGGTCAGCATGATGGGCTGCGCCCGGGTGATGGCCGATTGCACGATGGCTTGCTTGAAGGGCATGCCTTGGCGCACTTGCAGGTGGATGAAGTCCACCAGCAAGATCGAGTTGCGCACAATGATGCCGGCCAGTGCGATCATGCCGATCATGCTGGTGGCGGTGTACTGCGCACCCAGCAGGGCGTGGCCCGGCATCACGCCGATGATGGTCAACGGAATCGGCGCCATGATGATCAACGGCGTCAGGTACGAGCCAAATTGCGCCACCACCAGCAGGTAAATCAAGACCAGCCCCACACCGTAGGCAGCGCCCATGTCGCGGAAAGTTTCATACGTCATTTGCGACTCACCGTCCCACTTGAGGCTGTAACCGCGCCAGGCGTCCGAGGGTTGGTGAATGAAGAACTCCGTCAAACCCAAGTCGTCCGGCGTGGCCACGGCCTGGACCGCGCTGCGCATCTTGAACATGCCGTACAAGGGGCTGTCCACTTGGCCAGCCATGTCGGCGGTGACAAAGTTGACGGGCAGCAGGTCTTTGTGGATCACGGGTTGTTCGCGCAGGCTGTCGCTCACCTTGACCAGTTCGCGGATCGGGACCAATTTGCCGCTGGCCGCGCGCGTACTCAATGACAGCAAGGCGTTGAGGTTGCCGTGCTGGCTGGCAGGCAGCTGAATCAAGGCCGGCACCGGGTATTTGCTGCCGTCGTGCAAATAGGTGCTGGCTTCACCCGCTAAGCCGGCGCGCAAGGTGGTGACGATGGCCTGCTGGCTGATGCCCAACAAGGCGGCTTTGCTGCGGTCGATCACAAGCAGTTGGCGCGGCGCGGGGGCGATGCTGCTGTCGTCCACATCCACCACGCCTGCGGTTTTTTCAAACACGGCGCGAACCGCTTTGGCGACTTGCCGGCGGCCTTCGGCCTCGGGGCCGTAAATTTCAGCGACGATGGGCGAGAGCACGGGCGGGCCGGGCGGCACTTCCACCACCTTGACGTTGGCACCATGCGCCAAGCCGATTTTTTGCAATGCAGGCCGCACGCGGGTGGCAATCGTGTGGCTTTTGTCGCTGCGGTGGGCTTTGTCCACCAAGTTGACCTGTATGTCGCCCATCTCGCCACTGGCGCGCAAGTAGTACTGGCGCACCAAACCGTTGAAGTTGATGGGCGCGGCGGTGCCGGCGTAGGCTTGGTAATTCGTCACTTCGGGCACGGTGGCCAGGTAGCCGCCCAGATCGTGCAGAACGGCGGCGGTGGCTTCCACCGGCGTGCCGGCAGGCATGTCGACAATCACCTGAAATTCGGACTTGTTGTCGAACGGCAGCATCTTCAGCAGCACCAGACCGGTGGCAGGCAACACCAAAGACACCGCGATCAGCGCGGCTATACCCCAGCCCAGCCATTGGCGATGGCGCGCGCCTGTCTGCGCGTCCAACAAGGGCGTGAAGACGCGCTTGAACAGCGGTTCGAGTCGGGCGCTCAAACCCGTATGGCCTTGGGCGGCGTGGCCTGCGGATTCCTTCATCCACAAGCGCGCCAGCCAGGGCGTGACGACAAAGGCAATTGCCAACGACAGCACCATGCCCATGCTGGCATTGATCGGGATCGGGCTCATGTACGGACCCATCAAGCCACTCACAAAAGCCATGGGCAGCAGCGCGGCGATCACGGTGAGCGTGGCCAAAATGGTCGGGCCACCGACTTCGTCGACCGCGCCAGGGATCAGTTCTGTCAGTGATTTTTGGGGGAACAACTGCTGATGCCGGTGGATGTTTTCCACCACCACGATCGCGTCGTCGACCAAGATGCCGATGGAAAAAATCAAGGCAAACAAAGACACGCGGTTCAAGGTGAAGCCCCAGGCCCAAGAGGCGAACAGCGTCACGGTCAGCGTCAACATCACAGCCGCGCCCACAATCGCTGCCTCACGCCGCCCCAGCGCAATGAACACCAGCGCGATCACAGAGGCCGTGGCAAACAAGAGTTTTTGAATCAGCTTTTGCGCCTTGTCATTCGCCGTGGCGCCGTAGTTGCGGGTTTCAATCACTTGCACGTTGTCGGGGATCACCGTGCCTTTGAGTTGGGCGACACGTTGCAGCACGGCATTGGCCACATCAATCGCGTTTTCACCGGATTTTTTGGTGATCGACAACGTGACCGCCGGAAACTCGCCACCGCCCGTTTTCGCACTGTGGCCCAACCAGACATAGCGCGCTGCGGGCAGTGGGCCATCGCGCACTTCGGCCACGTCTTTCATGAAGACCGGCTTGCCGTCTTTCACATGCACCACCAACTCGGCCACATCGCGGGCCGAGGCCAGGTAAGGGCCCGCCTCGATCGCCACACTGCGGTTGCCGCTGAGCAGGTCGCCCACCGGCAAGCCCATGTTCGCCGATTGCAAGGCTTGGCGCAGATCGTCCACCGTCACGCCCGAGCCTGCCAGGCGCTGCGCATCGATGTTCACCAGGGTGGCGCGGTTCGGGCCGCCCAGGGTCACTACATCGCGGGTGCCGGGCACGCGCTTGATGTCGGCTTCCATGCTGTGCGCCACGCGCTCCAGGTCAAAGTCACTCACATCGGGCGTGGTGCCGTGCAAGGTCAGGCTAACGATGGGCACATCGTCAATCCCTTTGGGTTTGATCAGGGGCTCGAGCACGCCCAGGCTGCGGGGCAACCAGTCGGCGTTTTCTCGGACCGTGTCGTGCAGCCGGACCAAGGCTTCGGTGCGCGGCACGCCCACTTTGAACTGCACCGTCAAGACCGCGACCCCGGGGCGTGAGACCGAGTAGACATGCTCAACGCCCGCGATTTTGGACAGCACCTGTTCGCCCGGAATCGCCACCATCTGTTCCACATCGCGCACCGAGGCGCCCGGGAAGGGGGCGATCACGTTGGCCATGGTCACGTTGATCTGCGGCTCTTCTTCGCGGGGCGTCACACTGACTGCAAAAATGCCCAGTAGCAAGGCCACCAAGGCCAGCAGCGGGGTGATTTGGGCCGTTTGAAACAGGGCGGCGATGCGCCCCGAAATGCCTAATGTCGAGGGTTTGTTCATGGCCGAGCTTTCAGCGTTGAGGGGCCAGACGGGTGGGGTCAGACACCACCTGCTCGCCGGGCCGCACGCCACTGAGCACCTCGACCGCACTACCTTGCACCGGACCCAAACGCACTTGGCGCAGGCGCGCTTGGCCTTGCGCATCCAGCACATAAACGCCGCTCATCTCGCCGCGTTGCACGATCGCCTGCGTGGGCACAAAGACCTGAGGAGGGCTCTTGGCGGTGGTCTTGTCGCTCGGAATCCACACCCGCGCGAACATCCCTGGCGACACGCCGCGGACACCGGCAGGCAAGGCGATGCGCAGTTGCGCCGTGTGCGTGCTGGCATCGACCGTGGGCAATAACTGCACTTGGGGGCTGGCCTGCGCCGAGGTCGGCAGACCCTGCACCTCGTAGCGCACGGCTTGGAGCCGCGTCGCCAAACCGCCCAGCAAAGCCTGTGGCACCGACGCGCTGATGCGCAGCGCCGAAGGGTCGTGCATCACCACCAGCGGTCGCCCGGGCATGGCCATATCGCCCAATGTCACGGGCACGTCGCTGACCACGCCGCTGAACGGGGCTTGGATCACAAAAAAACCGGTTTGGGTTTTCGCCACTTGGGTTTGCGCCTGCACGGCTTGCACCTGCGCTTGGGCGGAGTCCCACTGGGCTTGGGCCCGGTCCAACGCGGCTTGGCTGATGTATTGCTTTTGGAACAGCTGTTTTTGCCGCTCCAGCTCGCTGGCCGCCACGCGTTGCGCAACTTGAGCCGCTTCCAGTTGAGCGTTGCTGCCCACCACTTGTTGCTGCGCAGCGCGCGCATCAATCTGCATCAAGGCTTGGCCTGCGCGAACGGTGTCACCGGCTTTGACATTCAGTGTCACGATGGCGCCGGGCACCTGGCTGGACAGCGTGGCTTGGCGCACCGCTTCGACCACGGCATCCAGGCTGGTTTCGCTGGCACCGCTGGACGTCGAAGGCGTGGCGGTGGCGGGGCTGGCCGCCAGCGCGTTCATCCCGATGCCGAGCAGCGCACCTGAAATGGCCAGTGACACCAAAGCGCGGGAGGGGCGAAAGAAGGTTGACAACCACATGTGCTTATTTACTTGTTTGCGTATATGCGCAATGATACAATAAAACAAATGCCCAGCACAATCTCTTTTTTTTCTGTCCCTGCAAAGCCCAAGACCATGAAAGACCTGCCTGAACAAGCCCTGCAAGAAATTGCGGCCTATTTCCAAGTGCTGTCAGAGCCCACGCGGCTGAAAATTCTCAATTTGCTGCGAGACCAGGAGAGCAATGTGGGCGAGTTGGCCCAGAAAACCGGGTATTCGGCGGCCAATGTGTCACGCCATTTGGCGCAGATGGCGCAGCACAGCATCGTGGTCCGGGAAAGCCGCGGCACCAGCGTGTACTACCGCATCGGCGATGAATCCATCTATGGACTGTGTGACCTGGTCTGTGGCAGTATCGCCAAGCGCTACGAAAAAATAGTCGCCGAAAGAGCGGCATTCACGGCCACGGTCAATTGACCCTGTTTACTTCATTCAAAGGGAGATTTTCATGATTCAAAACGTAGGCGGTATCGACCGCGTGGCCCGCATCTTGGCCGGCATCGCACTCATGGCTTTGGCGGCCACCGAGCAAGTTGGCCTGTGGGGCTGGATCGTGGGCGCGGTGGTCCTGGCCACTGGCGTGTTCAGCTTTTGCGGGCTTTACACCGTGCTCGGTGTGAACACCTGTCCGCTGCGCAGCGAGTCCAAGCCAGCGGAATAAATCCAGCCCAGTGGGGCGTTCTGGCTGAATTTGTTGTCGTGATGTAACTGGTTTCGTGTGAAAATTGAAACCAAATTACATGGAGAACCGCATTTATGGCCCGCGCCACCAAAATCGTTGCTACTTTAGGCCCCGCTTCCAGCGATCCCGCATTGCTCGAAGCCATGATCCGCGCCGGCGTGAACGTGGTGCGCCTCAATTTCAGCCACGGCACAGCGCAAGACCACATTGACCGTGCCCGCTTGGTGCGCGAAGCCGCAGCCCGTGCCGGGCGCGAAGTGGCCATCATGGCCGATTTGCAAGGTCCCAAGATCCGCGTCGGCAAATTTGCCGAGGGCAAAGTCATGCTGGAGAACGGCGCGCAGTTTGTGTTGGACGCCTCACGTACCGAGCTGGGTGACATCCACGGCGTGGGGCTGGATTACAAAGAGTTGCCGCGTGATGTGAAACCCGGCGACTTGCTGCTGTTGAACGATGGCTTGATTGTCTTGACCGTCGATGCCGTCAAAGGCGAGCAGGTGCACACCACCGTCAAACTCGGCGGCGAGTTGTCCAACAACAAAGGCATCAACAAACAAGGTGGCGGTTTGACCGCACCAGCCTTGACCGGCAAAGACATGGACGACATCAAAACAGCCATGAGCTTTCAGGCCGACTATTTGGCGGTGAGCTTTCCAAAAAACGCCACCGACATGGAAATGGCGCGCCAACTGGCCAATGTGGCCGGGGCCGAATACGGGCACAAGCCGGGCTTGATCGCCAAAATCGAACGCGCCGAGGCGATTCCGCGCCTGGAAGAAATCCTTTTGGCCAGTGACGGCATCATGGTCGCGCGCGGCGACTTGGCCGTCGAAGTGGGCAACGCCGTGGTACCCGCGCTGCAAAAACGCATGATCAAGCTGGCGCGCTTGCACGACAAGGTGGTGATCACCGCCACCCAAATGATGGAAAGCATGATCACCAACCCGGTGCCGACCCGCGCCGAGGTCAGCGACGTGGCCAACGCGGTGCTCGACGGCACCGACGCGGTGATGCTGAGTGCCGAAACCGCCGCCGGCAAATACCCGCTCGAAACCGTGCTCGAAATGGCCAAAATTTGTTCTGCTGCCGAAAACGCCGAGCATGTGGAGCTCGATGCCGACTTCAATGGCCAGACTTTCAAGCGCATCGACCAGTCGATTGCCATGGGCGCTTTGTTCACCGCACACCACTTGGGCGCCAAAGCCATCGTGGCCTTGACCGAGTCCGGCTCAACCGCTTTGTGGATGAGTCGTCACCGGGTGCACATTCCGATCTATGCGCTCACCACCAAGGTCAGCTCGCAGCGCAAGATGGCGCTATTCCGCAATGTGCGCCCCTTGCTGATGGCCACCAGCGCCGACCGCGATACCGCCTTGGAGCAGGCCGAAGGCCATCTCAAAAAGCGCAAGATTGTGGAGTCCGGCGACGTGTACGCCATCACCTGCGGCGAGCCCATGGGCGCACCGGGCGGCACCAATATGCTCAAGATCTGCCGGGTCAGTTGACTGCCACGGCCCGGCGGGCCTCGCAGTGACGGTTAACTAGCCATGGGCCTTGCAGTGGCACAAGGCATGGCGGGGCAGCGTAAAATCGGAGGCAGTGACTTGCCGGTGACCAGACTGGCATGACCCGATTTTTCAACTTTTGGATACCCCATCATGGCCCTCGTTTCCATGCGTGAACTGCTCGACCACGCCGCCACCCACGGCTACGGCATTCCGGCTTTCAACGTCAACAACTTGGAGCAGGTGCAAGCTGTGATGACCGCCGCTGACGAAGTCGGTGCGCCCGTCATCTTGCAAGCCAGCGCAGGCGCCCGCAAATACGCCGGCGAGCCCTTCATCAAGCATTTGATCTTGGCGGCCACCGAACAATGGCCGCACATTCCCTTGGTGATGCACCAAGACCACGGCCAAAGCCCGGCGATTTGCCAAGGTGCCATCGATCTGGGTTTTTCGTCGGTGATGATGGACGGCTCGTTGCTGGAAGACGGCAAGACGCCCGCCGACTTTGACTACAACGTCAACGTGACGCGCCGCGTGGTGGACATGGCGCACAAATTTGGCGTGTCGGTCGAGGGCGAACTCGGTTGCCTGGGCAACCTGGAAACCGGCGAAGCCGGCGAAGAAGACGGCATCGGCGCCGAAGGCAAGCTGGACCACAGCCAAATGCTGACCGACCCGGAAGAAGCCGCCCAGTTTGTCAAAGCCACCGGTCTGGACGCGCTGGCCATTGCCATTGGCACCAGCCACGGTGCTTATAAATTCAGCCGCAAGCCCACGGGCGACATTTTGGCCATCAGCCGCGTCAAAGAAATCCACGCGCGCATTCCCAATACGCATTTGGTGATGCACGGTTCAAGCAGCGTGCCGCAAGACTTGTTGGCGCTGATCAACCAGTACGGCGGCAAGATGAAAGAAACCTACGGCGTGCCGGTGGAAGAAATTCAAGAAGCCATCAAGTTTGGCGTGCGCAAAATCAACATCGACACCGACATCCGCTTGGCCATGACCGCCGCGGTGCGCAAGTTCTTGTTTGAAAACCCCGACAAATTCGACGCCCGCGAATGGCTCAAGCCCGCGCGCGAAGCCGCCAAACAAATTTGCAAACAACGCTATTTGGAATTCGGCTGCGAAGGCCAAGCCGGCAAAATCAAAGGCGAAACGCTGCAAGCCATTGCCCTCCGATATGCCCAAGGCAAATTGGCCCCCCAAGTTCACTGATGCAATGACCCATTCCCTGCACACCTCGGCCCTCACTTCTTTAACCTTGCTGGCACGCGGCAAGGTGCGCGACAACTACGCGGTGGGCACCGACCGCATCCTCATGGTGGCGTCGGACCGCATCAGCGCGTTTGACGTGATCATGGGCGAGCCGATTCCGGGCAAAGGCGTGCTGCTCACGCAAATGGCCTTGTTTTGGTTCGACAAGCTCGGCCCCAACGGCCTGAACCTGTGCCCCATCCACCTGACGGGCGAAGTGCCCGAGAGCGTGGTCAGCGCCGCTGAGGCGCCCCAAGTGCAAGGCCGCTCGATGCTGGTCAAGCGCTTGAAGCCCATCCCGGTCGAAGCCGTGGTGCGCGGCTACCTGGCCGGCAGCGGCTGGAAGGAATACCAAGAGAACCAAGCCGTGTGCGGCGTGAAGTTGCCTGCTGGCCTGCACAACGCCAGCAAACTGCCCGCGCCAATTTACACGCCCGCAGCCAAAGCGGCCGTCGGCGAGCATGACGAGAACATCACCTTCGAGCAAACGGTGGCGATGATCGGCCTGGACTTGGCCACCCGCATCCGCGACATCAGCATCGCCATTTACCAAGCCGCCAGCGCCATTGCCTTTGAAAAAGGCATCATCATCGCCGACACCAAATTCGAATTCGGACTGGACGATCAAGGCACACTGGTGCTGATGGACGAGGTGCTGACGCCTGATTCGTCGCGTTACTGGCCCGTGGAAAGCTACCAAGAAGGCATCAACCCGCCCAGCTACGACAAGCAGTTTTTGCGTGACTGGCTGGAGGCGCCGCACCACGGCAAGCTGTGGGACAAAACCGCGCCCGCGCCGCACCTGCCCCGTGATGTCATTGAAAATACCGCCGCCAAATACCAGGAAGCCTTGCAGCGCTTGACGACCTGATTGGCCTTTGCAGCATCGCGCTGCCCCTGACCGCCTGTGCGCCTGTGGCCATGGGTGTCCGTTTGAAAGCAAGTCCATGTTCACTTTGTTTCGTCCGGCCACCACCTTGATGGTGCAGTACGCGCACTACCACCGCGACCGGCGCAATATTTTCACGCACCTGATCGGCATTCCCTTGATCGTCATGGCCGTGGGCATGCTGTTGATGTACCCGGTATTCACCGTGGGTGATTATTGGTTCACATTGGCGGGCGCATTTTGGTTGCTCTCCAGCTTGTGGTACCTCAGCCGGGGATCTTGGCTGCTGGGCTTGTCCACGGTGATCGTGAATGGCGCCTTGATGTGGGCGGCCTACCGCACACCGGTGTGGGTGGCTTGGCTGGGCTGGCCTGTGCTGCAAGATCAACCGGTGTGGTTGCTGGGCCTGGCGGTGTTTTTCATCGGCTGGGTGATCCAATTCATCGGCCACTGGTTCGAAGGCTGCAAACCCGCTTTTGTCGACGACGTGGTCGGGCTGCTCGTTGGCCCCATGTTCGTGGTTGGCGAAGTGCTGATGAGCGTGGGCTTGTTGCGCCGCATGCACCACGACATCCAAAGACTGGCCGGGTCGACGCGTTAAATTTCACTTTCCTCAAAACCATGACTGAACCTATTCACTTTTACGAGCCCAAAGACGGGCATCGTTTGCCGCACGACCCGTTCAATGCCATCGTCGGCCCCCGGCCTATCGGCTGGGTCTCTACTTGCAGTGCCGACGGCATCACCAACTTGGCGCCGTACAGCTTTTTCAATGCCTTCAATTACGTGCCGCCGATCATCGGTTTTTCCAGCGCGGGTTACAAAGACTCGGTGCGCAATATTGAAGAAACCGGCGAGTTCGCCTGGAACTTGGTGACCCGGCCTTTGGCCGAAGCCATGAACCAATCCTGCGCGGCAGTGCCGCCCGAGGTGAGCGAATTCGATCTGGCCGGTTTGACGCCCATCGCTTCGCGCCTGATCAAACCTCCGCGCGTGCAGGAAAGCCCCGTGTCCTTTGAATGCAAGGTGACGAATGTTTTCCAATTGCAGGGCATCGATGGC
>CANFMK010000026.1 GCA_947448325.1 Comamonadaceae bacterium | reverse complement strand
GTTTTTTCAAATCAAATACCGCGCGCAATGAGCGGCCAATCAAACGCTGAATTTCTTGCGTGCGTCCGCTTTGTTTGCCGCGTGCGGCTTCACGGTCGCTGCGGGTGTGGGTGGCGCGCGGCAGCATACCGTATTCGGCGGTCACCCAGCCTTCGCCACTGCCTTTTTTGTGGCCAGGCACTTTTTCTTCCACCGATGCGGTGCACAACACGCGGGTATGGCCGAATTCAATCAGCACCGAACCCTCGGCATGGAGGGTGAAACCGCGGGTGATGCGCACCGGGCGCAGTTGATCATTGGCGCGCGCTGGGCGCACATAAGCAGGTGTGGATGAGGTCATGGCTCGAGTTTGAGATAATGGTCTGTTTCATGCACAGCCTTTGGAGGCTCTCCAAGGATCTGTGCACAGGCAAAGGGCAAGGGCCCATGCCGCACCAAGGAACATAGCCATGCCAGTTTACAGTATGACCGGTTACGCCAGCGTGCAGTCAAGCACGCCCGCCGCACCCGGCAGCACCGAGTTGCGCAGCACACCTGCACAGCGCTTGGGACTGGAAATCCGATCGGTCAACAGCCGCTTTTTGGACCTGAGTTTTCGCCTGCCCGACGAGCTGCGTGCCTTTGAACCGGCGCTGCGCGAATTGATCACCCAGCACATCAAACGCGGCAAAGTCGAAGTGCGCGCCGTGGCCGACAGTGCAGACGGCGCATGGCCCGAGCCGCAAACGGCTGCCATGCAGCGCTTGTTGAATTTACAAGACAAAGTCCACACTTGGCTGCCCGGCGCACGCGACTTGAGCGTGGCTGACGTACTGCGCTTGGCCGCGCAAGAGCGCACCGGTGGCGGGGTGACCGAAGAGATGCTGATGCCTTTGGCCCAACAAGCGGTGCAAGCGCTGTTGTCCGCCCGCGAGCGTGAAGGCGCACGCTTGGCGGCGATGCTGCAAGACCATATTCAGCAACTGCGGGCCTTGGCCAAATTGGCCGCGCCGCTGGTGCCGCAGTTGGTGGAGCAGCAACGCAACCGATTTTTAGACCGCTGGAAAGAGGCCATGGCCCTGGCCGATGGGGCCGCTCTGCCCGAGGCGGCCCAAGACCGCGCCTTGACGGAAGCCACCGCGTTCGCGATCCGCATCGATGTGGCCGAAGAGCTGACCCGCACCGCCTCGCATTTGGACGAAATCAGCCGTTTGGTCAAAAAAGGCGGTGAGATGGGCAAGCGTTTGGACTTTTTGATCCAAGAGTTGCACCGTGAAGCCAACACCATGGGCTCCAAATCGGCGGCTCTGGAGCTGACCAAGATCTCGGTTGACATGAAAGTGCTGATCGAGCAAATGCGCGAGCAAGTGCAAAACATAGAATAAGCCCAGCCCCTCAAAGCGAATACACCATGGAATACCCCGGCAATCTGTACGTCGTTGCGGCCCCCAGTGGGGCTGGTAAATCGAGCTTGGTCAATGCGCTGTTGGAGCTCGACTCCAACGTCCAACCCTCAGTCTCACACACCACCCGTGCACCGCGTGGCCAAGAAAAACACGGGCGCGAGTACTTTTTTGCGTCCGAGCAAGAGTTTGACGCCATGGTCCTGGCCGACGCCTTCGTGGAATGGGCGCATGTGCATGGCCAGCGCTACGGCACGTCCAAGAAAATGATCGAAGAGCGCATGTCCCAAGGCGCCGATGTGGTCTTGGAAATTGACTACCAAGGTGGCTTACAGATCAAAAAAATGTACGCCAACGCCATACTGATTTTCATCCTGCCGCCCAGCTGGGAGGAGTTGCGTTCACGCCTTGAGCGACGCGGTGAGGATGCGCCCGAGATCATAGATTTGCGCATGCAAAACGCAGCCATCGAGATGGCGCAGGCCCAGGAATTCGATTTCGTTATAATCAACGAGGTTTTCGAACGCGCCTTGTTCGATCTCAAGACGATCATTCATGCCCAAAGGCTGAAGTACGTTGCCCAGCGCAGGTCGCGGGCCGATACCTTCAAAGCTCTGCACATCGCTTGAATCCCTCGATTTTTTTCACCTGACCCTTTTCGGAGTACTTCATGGCCCGCATCACTGTCGAAGATTGCCTGGAGCAAATCCCCAATCGCTTCCAACTGGTTTTAGCCGCGACTTACCGCGCGCGCATGCTCAGTCAAGGTCACACACCCCGCGTAGAGAGCAAAAACAAGCCTGCCGTGACCGCTTTGCGGGAAATCGCAGCCGGCAAGGTCGGTATTGAGATGTTGAAAAAAGTCACTTAAATCACTTGGCCATTGATTGTCCAGTGGTGGGTTGAATATCCAGCTGACAAAGCCCCTTCTTAGGGGCTTTTTTGTGGCTTTTTCAAACGCTCAGCCCAAGCCTTTTGCGGCGCGTTACATTTAAGGCATGAGCGCTGTTTTTTCTTCTTTCACACCAGCCCCCTCCAATGGCGGCGGCGGTAAAAAGACGTCCCTTGCTGGCCCTGCTGCGGCGAATGCGGCCGCCGCCAGTTTTGCTGCGCTGACCGCCAAACTCGACTATCTGAGCCCCGCTGACATCGATTTGGTGCGCCGCGCTTACCGTTTTGCCGATGAAGCGCATTTGGGCCAACTGCGCAAAAGTGGTGAACCCTATATCACCCACCCGATCGCAGTCGCATCCCAGTGCACCGAATGGAAACTCGACGCCCAAGCCCTGATGGCGGCACTCTTGCACGATGCCATGGAAGACTGCGGCGTTTCCAAAGCCGAATTGATCGAGCGCTTTGGCTCGCCAGTCGCCGAATTGGTCGACGGCTTGACCAAGCTGGAAAAGCTGGAGTTCAACACCCGCGAAGAAAACCAGGCGGAATCGTTTCGCAAAATGCTGTTGGCCATGGCTCGCGATGTGCGGGTGATTTTGATCAAGCTGGCCGACCGCACCCACAATATGCGCACCATGTCGGACATGCCGCGCGACAAGTGGGGCCGTATTTCATCCGAAACGCTGGAAATTTATGCGCCCATTGCCCACCGACTGGGCTTGAACCAAACCTACCGAGAATTGCAGGACCTGGCGTTCAAACACTTGATGCCCTGGCGCTATGAAGTATTGTCCAAAGCGGTGTCGCGCGCCCGCAATCGGCGCCGCGATTTGATCAAGAAAGTCAACAGCGAGTTGGAGTCCGCTTTCAGCAAAGAGGGCATGCAAACGCGCATCAGCGGCCGCGAAAAAACTTTGTACTCCATCTACCGCAAGATGGACGACAAGCATTTGAGTTTTGCGCAGGTCAACGACATCTATGGTTTTCGCGTGATCTTGCCCACCGTCGTCGAGTGCTACACCGCCTTGGGCGTGCTGCACCAGTTGTACAAGCCGGTGCCTGGCCGTTTCAAAGACCATATCGCGATCGGCAAGGTCAACGGCTACCAATCGTTGCACACCACTTTGGTCGGCCCGTCGGGCGTCAATGTGGAGTTTCAATTGCGCACAGAGCCCATGAACGTGGTGGCTGAATCTGGGGTGGCTGCGCACTGGTTGTACAAGGCCCATGCGTTGGGCGGCATCAACGCTGAGCGTTTAGGGACCCAATGGCTGCAGTCGCTGCTGGACATTCAAAAAGAAACCCGCGATGCCGCTGAATTTTGGGACCACGTCAAAGTCGATCTGTTCCCGGATGCGGTGTATGTCTTCACGCCCAAAAGCAAAATCATGGCCCTGCCCCGGGGTGCCACCATCATTGACTTTGCGTATGCCATTCACAGCAATATTGGCGACCATGCCGTGGCCGCCAAAATCAACAACGAACAAGTGCCCTTACGCACCGAATTGAAAAATGGCGATGTGATCGAGGTGATCACTGCGCCGATTTCCACCCCCAATCCGGCCTGGTTGGGTTTTGTGCGCACCGGCCGTGCGCGCTCCAAAATTCGGCATTATTTGAAGACCATGGCCCAAGTGGAGTCAATGGAGTTGGGCCAAAAATTACTGGAACAGGCCCTGCGCGCAGAGGGCATAGACAAGCACATCGACGAGTTGGTCAAACGCCAACCCTTGTGGGACAAATTGCTGCGCTTCACGGGCAACCGCAACCGCGCCGATTTACTCACTGACATCGGTCTGGGCAAACGCATTGCCAGCATTGTGGCCAAGCGCCTGACCAAGTTGCTGACCGAAAGCGGTGAGAAGCCCGATGCCTTGCTCATGACGCGCGAGCGTTTCACCGCCCACGAGTCAGTGTCCCAAGGCTCGATCACGCTGGACGGCAGCGAGAACGCTTCTGTGGTTTATGCCACTTGCTGCAAACCCATTCCAGGGGATGCCATTGTGGGCTATCTTGGCCGTGGTGAAGGCTTGGTGGTGCACACCAACACCTGCCATGTGGCCCGCAAATTACAACAAAAGGACAGCGAGCGGTTCATTGGTGTGGAATGGTCCGATGAACCTACTCGCCCCTTTGAAACGGGCATCGAAGTGACCGTCGTCAACGGCAAAGGGGTGTTGGCGCGTGTGGCCGGCGCATTGGCCAGCGCGGAGTCAGACATCATTCACGTGGACATGGGGCAAGAAGCAGCGCAAGACAGTGCGCAACTGCGTTTTGTCATCGCCGTCAGCGATGCGTCCCACCTGGAAGCCGTATTGCGACAACTCAAGCGCACGCCCTCGGTGGTCAGTGCCCATCGACTTGCGGACACGCCTTGATCAGGGTGCAGGAAGCGGTGCGGGGTATTGCACCTCCAGCACTTCGATCGCCAGCACGCCCGAGGGCGTGACCAGTTTGAGGACATCGCCAGTGCGCGCCTTGAGCAAAGTGCGTGCGATGGGGGACACCCAGCTGACCTCACCCAGCGCACTGTTGGCTTCGTCGATGCCTTTGATGGTCACCGTGCGCTCGGGGCCATCGTCTTCGACATAAGTGACGGTGGCACCAAAAAAGATCTGATCGCGGCCGTGGTGTACCGATGGCTCGACGATCTCGGCCCACTCTAATCTTTTCGTCAAAAAGCGCACCCGACGGTCAATTTCACGCAGGCGTTTTTTGCCATACAAGTAATCACCATTTTCAGAACGATCGCCATTGCTGGCAGCCCAATGCACAATCTCCACGATTTTGGGACGTTCATCGTCGATCAATGTGAACAGTTCCGCGCGCATCTGGGCGTAACCGGTGGGGGTCATGTAGTTGCGCGTTCCCGTCGGCAACGCAGGCAGTGCGATGTCTTCATCGTCTTGGGCGTCGGATTCGCGTGTGAATGCTTTGCTCATACAGCCCCTCAGGCCCAAGCCGCGCAGGGCATGCGGCCCATTGAAATGAAGCAATGAAAAACCCCTCAAACATTGCTGCTTGAGGGGTGTTCATTTGGTGCGGCTGGCAGGAATCGAACCCACGACCCCTTGGTTCGTAGCCAAGTACTCTATCCAGCTGAGCTACAGCCGCTAAGCTTTGAATTCTAGCACAATTTATGTCACCGCTCTCAGAGCGGCAGCGAGGGTCCGCACTTTCAAGTGCTGGTGCGGCTCCAGCGCTGTACCAAGGCCAACAATTGAGTGCGAATGAAGGGTTTGGTTAAGTAGTCATCCATGCCTGCCGCCAAACAGTTATCGCGGTCGTCTGTGAGTGCATTGGCGGTCAAGGCCACAATCGGCTTGGCCGGTAGTTGTTGCTCAGCCTCTCTTTTACGGATGGTACGGCAAGCGGCCAAGCCATCCAATTCTGGCATTTGAACGTCCATCAAAATCAAATCGTACGCTTGGCTGGCACTCAATTCCACCGCTTCTAAACCATCTTTGGCGGTGATCACGACACAGCCCATACTGCGCAACATCGCCGAGACGACCTCGCGATTGACGTCGTTGTCTTCCGCGACCAGCACCGTGCATTCGACTGGCGGCAAGGTCGCAATGGGTTTTGCGATGGTTCTGACAACCGAATTTAGAGAGGCATGCCCAGCTTGCAAAGCCTGCTGCACATCTTCAAGAAGCAATGGGTGCGCCACACAAGCATAGGCACCGTCATGCTTGGCTTTCTCATTTTCACTGCTCGAGCGCATCCGGGTCATCGCGATCACACGCACTTCGCCGCCCAATGCAGGCAACCACGTCTGCAGCCATTGCGAGCGGGTTTGACCTTGAATACGGTGGTCTATAAAGGCCCACGTCAAATGCTGTGATTGGAGTGGTTCAAGTTCCTGCAATGACATGTGCGGCACCCAACATGAAGGCACCCCCAGTCGCAACAGTTTGGCCTCTAAAGCCTGGGCCACGAATTCTGACTGGGTGACGATCAACGCCAACTGCGTGCCCAGGTTGTTTGCAGGTGCATAGGAAGGCTGGTCTATACGAATATCAAACCAAAATTTGGAGCCCTTGTTTTTGGTACTTTCGAAGTCGACCCGCCCCCCCATCAATTGCGCCAATTGCCTGGAGATGACCAAACCCAGTCCGCTGCCACCGTATCGCCTGGCCATCGAAATATCAGCTTGCGTGAAAGCCTCAAACAAGCCCATTTGTTCTTCAGGCGCCATGCCAATGCCCGTATCCTGAACGCTACAGCGCAGAAACGGCTGTTGCTGAAGGTCGGCAGCACCACTCAAGACAATGCGTATTTCTCCGCGCTCCGTAAATTTGACAGCATTGGCCACCAAGTTGCCCAGTATTTGCTTGAAACGGTGAGGGTCGCCCACCATGGTGTCGGGCACACAAGGGTCCAGCGTTTGGATCAACTCAAGCCCCTTGTCTTGCGCTCTTTCTGCAAACAGGGTGCTGACTTCTTCCAAGGCCTTTGCGGGAGAAAATGGCACCGTCTCCAGCTGCAGCTTTCTCGCTTCAATTTTGGAAAAATCCAAGATGTCATTGATCAAGTACAACAGCGTAGAGGACGAACTGCTGACCATGTCCACGAACCGCCTTTGCGTATCGTCCAGCGCCGTGTCCTGGAGCATTTCTGAAACGCCGATCAAACCATTCAAGGGTGTTCTTATTTCATGGCTCATATTGGCCAAGAACTGGCTTTTGGCGATACTGGCTGCTTCAGCTTGGTCTTTGGCCAAGACCAATTCGGCGGTTCGGGCTTGCACCTGAAACTCTAATTGCGCGTTGTATTGAGCGATCTTCAGGTCACGTGTTTCAATCTCGTTGAGCATGTGATTGAAGCCTGCAATCAATTCCCCGACTTCATCTGAATGGCCCTGAGGTGCACGTTGACTGTAATCGTTGTTTTGCGCCACTTGTCGCATCAACAATGCCAGTTCAGACACGGGCTGCGCAATCATTTGGTGCATGGCCGAGGTCAAAGTTTGAACCGAAAAAAGACCCAATGCCACACCCAGCAGTGCCACAGCACCGTTGATCACCAGAGCCAGCCAAACACCGGACAAATCCAACTCCAAGATCAAGCCACCAATTTTTTCTCCATCTTGTTCAATGGCATGCTGCAGTCGCAATGCGGTCCATGACCATTGCAAACTTTCAAATTGGGCACGGCCCCAATGGGGCTGCACCAAGGTATCGGCTAGATGATCCGTCGCAGGGTAAGAAGCAAAAAATTGTCCGTCTTTGTTCAATAAAATCGCCCGCTTGACTTGTTGCACGTGACGTAGGCTATTGAGCTGCGCTTGTGCAGCGCCTGGGTCTTCAAAGCGCAATGCCGAGCCATTGCTGTCCGACGTCAGCTCACTGATGCTCAGGGCCTCGTTTTCGATCCGCAGCAGTGACTGATTCACTTGCCAAATGGCCGTGATCACAAAAAAAACGGCCAACGCCAGTAGCACGCTCATGGTCACCACGTGGGTGAGTTTGTACGCAACCGGTTTGTCCTGAATGGACTGAAAAATATACCGGTAAAGGCGTGTAGATCGGGGCGTTAGAGAAGGCATCAGGCCCTCAGAGTTTGGCCGGTTTGGTGTTTCTGGCCAGCTTCAACATTTGCGAACTGGCTTTCAAGTTGGCACGCTGAAGCATGGGCAGATTGACATCAAATTCAACTCGATCTTCAGCTGAAGCCAAAGTGATGTGCGCTCCAACGTCCACTGCTTGCGGGTTGTCACTGACAATCAAGACAGGCGCATTTGCAAATTGTCGCACCACCAAGTTCAACAGCTTGTTGTCCCTTTCACTGACGAAAACAATCTGGCAATCTTTCAGTTGGTCCAACGCAAGATTGTGTTTGATTCGAATTTCTCGACCCTGCGCTGAGCGACGGTCCAAGGCGAACAAAGCTCCGCCCAAATCATCGCGCCCCGCCGAGCACACATGGAATTCTTTGGTGTCCACAACAGGCCACTCCACATATTTGGCAAAGTTATAGATGAACGCGGCTTTGACACGGAATTCAGCAGCAGTGTTGACGCTTTGTGCGTGTACCGACAAGGTGGCGCAGACCCAAGCGGCAACGCCTACCCATCGGCAGAACCCTAAGATGCGGGATGAAAGAAGGAAAAATCGCATGATCATCCCTCCTTTAGAAACGCCACAAGGCGGTCAAGAAAAGGGTGCGCTGAACGTCGTAAGCGCGCGTATAGGGTAGTAAAGTGTCGACGAATTCGGTATGCCGATTCGACAGCAGGTTTTTCCCCATCACCGCCAATTCCAATTGCCTGTCAACCTGCCAAGCCACTCTGGCGTCCAAAGTCACATAGGGGGCAATGGTCTGCGGCGCAAGAGAATTGATCGGGTAGTGCTGGGTTTTGCTGACGTAACGGCCCGACAGATCCAGATTCCAGCCCTGACCAAAGGCATAGTTGCTGCGCAAAGAAATCTGATGGTTCGGCGTGCCGCCCAAATAGGCGTTGTACTGCATGTCACCGATCAAATCCCCCGAGTTCCCCCCTTGCATCCGAAGATAAGCGTAGGACGCTTGGAGCCGCCACTGATTTTGCGGATGCCAATCGAGTGCGAATTCGCCCCCCCAAGTTCGGATCTTGTCCAAGTTGGTGTTGTAACCCTGCAAAGTGATGTAGCACGTGCCTGAAGGTCTGCTCATCAGACACGCCAGCGCTTGTTCCGAACCCAGAATCGATTGCTCTTGCGTGCCCCCAATGAAGCGCCCACCTCGCAGGCCTGCGTAATCGTTGACGAACAACGTACCGTCCAAACTCAGCTGAGGCCCCAGTTGTTTGCGCCAACCGCCCTCCAGGCTGATGGCGTTTTCCGCCATCACCGCGTTGCCCGGGCGCGGCGAAATCTGCACCATGGCAGTCAGTTTTTGTGGAGGCAAAGCAGGAAATTTATCCTGGGCATCGAAGGCGGCCACATCGATCGTGGCCAAGCTTTCAATGCGCCGTGGCGAGCGCACCGAGCGCGACAAGGCCCCCCAAACGGTGTCGCTGCTGCTGGGCGTCCACAACATGCGCACATTCGGTTGGATGTTGAAGCCGGTCAACCCATCGCGCTCAAATTTACTGCCCCAAATGAACTTGAAGCGATCAGGGATCAAGGTCATGTCGTCATGGATGAACGCGCTGTAGTTAAAGCGCGAATCTTTGCCGTTCGCCAACTGGAACGGCCCCGAAGGCAAGCGCAAATCGTCCGTCGTGTGGCGCAAGGCCAAGCCCCAAATCACATCATGGTCACCCCAGACTTGTCGCCTTTGAAAGTCGATATCGATATCGGTTTTTTCGCCCCCAAATCGCGCCAAACTCGGAGGCGTTCCAAAGGGTATGGACGCACTGGTCCCAGACCCTAAAAGCCCCTCGTGAAACATCGACTCACGGTCGACATAGGCCTGCAGCACAGACTGCGCGCCATCGGCGGTGCGCCAGTTGTAGCGCGCTTGCAGCAATGCACCCTCCCCTTTTTTCTGCTCGGGATTGGCACTCACAAAAGGCGTACCGGGGCTGCTGTAGGCCAACACCGTGGGCATCAAATACAGCGACTGAGAACGCAAGCGATAAGCCTCGGCTTTCACGCTGAGCTCTCCACCGTCCACCAAGGGCTCCATGCGAAAACCCACACGCTGGTGCGAAGCCCCATCAATGCCAGTAATGCCGGTCTCAGTTTCAGGTGAACCATTCATCGTGTCGGTTTTGGCATACAGGCGGTAATGGCCACCCCCATCTAACTCCCCGCCATGCCTCAGGGCCAATGCGCCATAACCGCCTTGGCCCAACTGCGTGCTGAGCATATTGCCCTGCGTGGCCTTGGCTTTGCGGGTGATGACGTTGATCACCCCGTTCATCGCATTGGTGCCCCACAGCGCAGCTCCTGGCCCGCGGATCACCTCAATGCGCTCAATGTCTTCCATCAAGGTGTCTTGGGTCTCCCACAACACACCTGAATACATCGGCGAGTAAATGCTGCGGCCGTCGACCAAGACCAGTAACTTGCTGGAGAATCGCTCTAAAAAACCGCGCGAACTGACGGCCCAACTGTCGCGAGAAATTTGGGCCACATTCAGCCCTGGCACCATGCGCAATGCTTCAGGAATCGACAGCGCGCCCGAACGGCGTATTTCCTCGGCAGTGATCACGTAAGCCGCAGCAGCGGTGTCCACCACGCGCTGCTCCTTGCGAGACATCGAGGTCAGGCGGTAATTCACCAACTCTTCCAGGCTCAGATCGAGCAAATTGGCTTCTTCCGCATGCGACGTCAAGCTGCACAAGCCTGCACACGCCAAGGCCATCAGGAGGGATAACGGCCCACGCGCCCTTGGACTTGTTGCGATAGCGCGAGAAAAAGAAGGTTTTGACATGTTTGCTGGTAAATAAATCAATCAAATACAAAAAAGCACTCAAATCACTTTCATGAAGATCAATCAACCAAAAGCACAATTTTCCACCAAAAATCATTTTAAATACATATTTATTTGTGAATATTTAGCCATAAACTACATTTAAATGTTACTAAATGATGTGATTGAGCGCCGATAGATAAGACAAATCCTTCTGGTCTTGCGCCCTCGCCAGAAAAAATAAAGGAAAGCCATTCGCTTCATTTGACGCATATCAAGACCTCAGCCTGACCTTGCCCTAAGATCAGCCCCAGACATCTTCAAGCTCTGAGCCATGAAATATTTCCTAAGCGTCCTCTTGCTCATCGTCACCGCCAGCGCTCAGGCGGGTTTGAAGCAATACGGCCAATCCCGAGAAAACACCTCTTATTTCGACAGTGCGTCGGTCAAGCGAAGTGGCGCCAAAGTGAGCGTGTGGACGATGACCGAGTACCGACAAGCTGAAAAAGCGGGCTTTTTATCCACACGCAGCCACAAAGAAATCGATTGCAAAAATCAACAAGAACGCACGGTGCAATACATTGCCTATGCGGAGAACAAAGGGCAGGGGCAGGTGGTCGGAGAAATCAATGAGCCCAATTCTTGGCAAGACATCGTCTCGGGCACGCGCAACTCCCGCTTGTTGCTGATGGTCTGCGGGGAATAAAAGCCCCGCTTCAGCTCACAGCAGTTGCGCCTGTGGGCTGAGGCCTTCACGCACGGTGGCATACGCCAAACGCACCCGAAGCTCGCGCTTCATGCGCGTGTTGTCCAAACGCCTTGATTCGCTCATGAAACTGAGCAGCATGAGCGGCAGCGCTTCTGTGGCACTGGTGCGGGACACACGAGGCGGTTTGGGCAACCCCATCAGCTCGGCCGCCAAATCAAAGTAATCCCCCATTTTCAGCGCGGTGTCATCGTTCACGTTGTAAAGACGTTGCGCTTTGCCCCGCCACAGGGCGGCCACACAGGCGCGGGCCAGGTCATTGGCATGAATGTGGTTGGTATAGACGTCATCTGCACTGCGCAGCACAGGCGTGCGTTTGAGCAAGCGATCTTTGGGCGTACCGCCGACGCGGTCGGGCGCGTAGATGCCCGGTATGCGCAAGACGCTGCTGCGCACGCCCAGGCGGCCCAGCCAACGGATCGAACGCTCTGCATCCACCCGGCGCAGCGCGCGTGGGGTGTGCGGTTGCACTGGACGGCTTTCGTTCACCATGGCACCCTGGCAATCACCATACACACCGCTGGTGGAGCCGTAGACCAGCGACTTGGCTGGACTGCGACGCCGCAGCACCCGAGTCAAAGCCGTGGTGCGCGGATCGTGGGACCAGTCGCGCCCTTGCTCAGAAGGTGGCGGCGCCAAATGCAAGACGCGGGTGGCCAGGCCCGCCATCCGCTGCAAACTGGCAGGCTCATCCAAATTCCCCACCAAAGGGGTGATGCCTGCCGCGCGCAACTCGCGCACCCGATCCGGGCTGGAAGTCAAAGCCAAAACCCGCAAACGACTGGGCAACTGAGCGGCCGCGCGCTTGCCCACATCCCCGCAACCCACAATCAAAATGCGCTCACGGCGAAAACGGGCAGGCAAGGCACCTAAAGGGGTTTGATTTGAAGGCAAAATTGGGGGTTCGGGTTACACACAGACCCTCAAGGATACATGGATGAGCTTTCAAATTTCAGTGCAACCCAGCGGCCGTCTCTTCAGCGCCGAATCGAACGAAACTTTGCTGGCGGCCGGCATTCGCCAAGGCATTGGCCTGCCCTATGGCTGCAAAGACGGCGCTTGCGGCTCTTGCAAGTGCAAAAAACTCGAAGGCAGCGTGGTGCATGGCCCGCACCAAAGCAAGGCACTGAGTGACGAAGAAGAAGCCCAGGGTTTGATTTTGACCTGCTGCGCCATGGCGCAAAGCGATGTGGTGCTGGAGTCGCGCCAGGTCACCGAAGCGGGCGCCTTCCCCATCAAAAAGATGCCCGTGCGCGTCGCGTCCATGGCCAAAAAATCAGACGATGTGATGGTGATTCAGTTGCAACTGCCCGCCAACGACGTGATGAAGTTCCATGCGGGTCAGTACATCGAATTTTTGCTGCGTGATGGTTCGCGACGCAGTTACAGCATGGCCAACGCACCGCATACCCTGGAGGCCGGTGCCCCCAAAGTGGAATTGCACATTCGCCACATGCCTGGCGGCAAATTCACCGACCCGGTTTTCACCACCATGAAAGAGAAAGACATCTTGCGCGCTGAAGGGCCTTACGGCAGCTTTTTCTTGCGTGAAGACTCGGACAAACCGATGGTGTTGTTGGCCTCCGGTACAGGCTTTGCGCCGATCAAAGCACTGATCGAGCACATGCAGCACCAGGGCATCACCCGCCCCGCCACCCTTTACTGGGGCGGGCGCCGACCGTCTGACCTGTACATGAGCGACTGGATTGAAGCGCAACTGTCACGCATGCCGCAGCTGCGTTACGTGCCGGTGATCTCCAATGCCACGGCCGAAGATGCTTGGACCGGTCGCACCGGCTTCGTGCACCAGGCCGTGTTGCAAGACCACCCCGACTTGTCCGGTTTTCAGGTTTATGCCTGCGGCGCACCGATCGTGGTGGACTCGGCCCAGCGCGACTACGTGAATTTGGGCGGCTTGCCCGCTGAGGAGTTCTATGCCGACTCCTTTACGTCCGAAGCCGACAAAGCCACCCCATGAAATCCCTCCGACCGGTCACCGTGCTGCAACACTTGAAAAGCTTTCTCGCTTTCGGGTTGAGCAGCGTGGTGCTTTGCACGCCCGTTTGGGCCCAAAACAAGCCGATCCGCTTGATCGTGCCTTACGCCGCAGGAGGGCCAATCGACGTCACCGCGCGCGCCTTGGCCGAACGGGTCAAAGACACGTTGGGCCCGATCATCATTGACAACAAGCCGGGTGCTGGCGGCAACTTGGGGGCCGACCTGGTGGCCAAGGCGGCGCCCGATGGATGGACCCTCGGCATTGCCGCCACGGCGACCCACGCCATCAACCCTTGGCTGTTTGCCAAGATGCCGTACGACGCCACCCGTGACTTTGCGCCCATCACCCAAATGCTGCGCGTGCCCAATGTGCTGGTGATGAATGCGGACACCGCACAGCGCCTGAACATTCAAACCCTGGCCGATTTGGTGCGCTACGCCAAAAGCCATCCTGGACAATTGAATTTGGGCTCGGGTGGCAATGGCAGTGCGGGTCACTTGGCGGGCGAAATGTTCAAGCGCGCCGCCGGTATTTTTGCGGTGCACATTCCCTACAACGGCGGCAATCCGGCCCAACTGGCTTTGCTGTCGGGTCAGGTCGATTTCAACTTCGACAATCTGGCCACCGCCGCACCCAATATCAAAGCAGGCAAGCTCAAGGCGCTGGCCGTGACCACCGCCAAGCGCAGCAGCGCCCTGCCCGACATCCCTGCCATGAGCGAAACCTTGCCCGGTTTTGAGATCGACACCTGGTGGGGCCTGGTCGCGCCCGCAGGCACGCCGCACGACGTGGTGGAGCGTTTGAACAAAGCCTTCACCACTGCACTGCAAGCGCCTGAAACGCGCAGCCGCTTTGCCGCCCTGCTGGCCGAACCCGTGGCCAGTTCGCCCGAGCAGTTTGGCGCCTTCATGAAAAAAGAACTGAACCGCTACGAGGCGGTGGTCAAAGCCAGTGGCGCCAAAGTGGACTGATCACTCGCCCAGGTAAGCCGCCCGCACCTTGGGATCTGCCAGCAAGTCCTGGCCCAGGCCTGTCATCGTGATCAGGCCCGACTCCATCACATAGCCCCGGTTGGCAATGGCCAGTGCCCGGCTGGCGTTTTGCTCCACCAGCAGCACCGTCACACCCTGGGCGTAGACATCACGCACCACTTCAAAAATCTTGTCCACCATGATGGGCGACAAGCCCATGGAAGGCTCGTCCAAGAGCAGCACTTTGGGCCGGCTCATCAAGGCCCGGCCCATGGCCAGCATTTGCTGCTCACCGCCCGACATCGTTCCCGCCAACTGGTCTTTGCGTTCGCGCAGGCGCGGGAAGATGCTGAACATCTTTTCCATATCGTCAGCAATGCCCGCCGCATCGGTGCGGATGTAAGCCCCCATTTGCAGGTTCTCGATGATGGTCATGCGGGTGAACACCCCCCGGCCCTCCGGCACCATGGCCAAGCCCTGCTTGACCAGATCCCATGGGCCTTGGCCCGCGATGCTGCGCCCCAGGTATTCGATGTCTCCGGCGTTCAGTGGCTGGGTGCCGGTGATGGCCTTCATGGTGGTGGTTTTGCCCGCGCCGTTCGAGCCGATCAAAGACACCAGCTCGCCCTCGTGCACTTCAAAATCCACCCCTTTGACGGCTTGAATGCCACCATAGGCCACTTTCAGACCTTTGACTTTCAAGAGCGTGGTGCTCATCTCAATGTCCTCCCGTGCCCAAATAGGCTTCGATCACCGCGTCATTTTTTTGGACCTCGGCCGGTGTGCCTTGGGCAATGGGTTTGCCATAGTCCAGCACCGTGACACGGTCACACAGCCCCATGACCAGCTTGACATCGTGCTCGATCAGCAAGATGGTGCGATTGTCTTTGCGAATGCGGTCGATCAATTCACGCAGCTGCACTTTTTCGGTGGCGTTCATGCCTGCGGCCGGCTCGTCCAGCGCAATCAGTTGCGGGTCGGTGGCCAAGGCGCGCGCGATCTCCAGGCGGCGTTGGTCACCATACGACAGCGTGCGCGATTTGTAGTCGGCGTATTTGCCGATGCCTACGTAGTCCAGCAGTTCCTGCGCACGCTGGGCAATGGCTTTTTCTTCCGCCTTGAAACTGGGCGTGCGAAAAATCGCGCCCAGCAAGCCCGAATGCGTGCGCATGTGCCGGCCCACCATCACGTTTTCCAACGCCGTCATTTCGGCGAACAAGCGGATGTTTTGGAAGGTGCGCGCGATGCCGGCCTTGGCCACCTCGTGCACGGCTGTGGGCTCGTAGGGCTTGCCGGCCAATTCAAAGCTACCACTGTCGGGCGTGTACAAGCCGGTGATGACGTTGAAGAAGGTGGTCTTGCCCGCGCCATTGGGGCCAATCAGGCCATAGACCTGGCCACGTTCGATCGTCATGCCCACATCGGTCAAGGCTTGCAGACCGCCAAAGCGCTTGGAAATGCCGGCCACTTTCAAGACGGTGTCGCTCATCTCAGGCCCCCTTCTTGGGTCAGCAAGGATTTGCCGTGGTCGGGCGAAGGCCACAGGCCGCGCGGGCGCATCAGCATGATGGTGATCATGGCCAAGGCGATCAGCAACTGGCGCAAAATGGCGGCGTCCAAGCGACCATCGGTCATCGCCTGCAAAGGCCCGGCCACATAGCGCAGCACCTCGGGCAAGGCGGACAGCAAGATCGCCCCCAAGATCACGCCGGGCAAATGCCCCAGGCCGCCCAGCACCACCATGGCCACAATCATCACCGACTCCATCAGGCTGAAGGATTCGGGCGACACAAAGCCTTGAAAGCCCGCGAACATCGCTCCCGAGACCCCTCCGAAGGTGGCACCCATGCCAAAGGCCAAGAGCTTCAAGTTGCGCGTGTTCAGGCCCATGGCTTTGGCGGCGATCTCATCTTCGCGAATCGCCATCCAGGCCCGGCCAATGCGTGAGTGTTGGATGCGGTGGGAAATCAAAATGGCAATCAGCACCAAGCTGAGGAACAGGTAAAAATACAAGGTCACCGAGGCAATCTCCCATCCGCCCACATCGAGTTTCTTACTCAGCGAAACGCCCCAAAAGCTGATCGAATCGATCTGGTCAATGCCCTTGGGGCCGTTGGTGATGTTGTAGGGCTGGTCCAGGTTGTTCAAGAACACGCGGATGATTTCGCCAAAACCCAGGGTCACAATCGCCAAGTAGTCGCCGCGCAACTTGAGCGTGGGCGCGCCCAGCAGCATGCCAAACAGCCCGGCCACAGCCGCGGCCAAGGGCACGATCAGCCACAAGGGCAGATGCAAGCCAGCGGGAAACATCGCCGCGATGGCAGGAAAGGTGTCGGTCAAATGGGGCGAGGCCAAGAGCGCGTACATGTAAGCGCCCACCGCAAAGAAGGCCACATAGCCCAGGTCCAGCAAGCCGGCATAGCCGACCACGATGTTCAGGCCCACAGCCAAGAGCACATACAGCAAGGCCATGTCGGCAATGCGCACCCAGGCGTTGCCCAGGTTTTGCAACAGCAAAGGCAAAAGCACCAGGCCCACGCCCCACAGCACGTAAGTGAAAATTTTGTTGGTTTTCATCTGCATCTCTCCCGTCTCAAGCGCGATCGGCCACGCGCTCACCCATCAAGCCAGAGGGCCGCAGTGTCAACACAAAGATCAACACAATGAACGCAAAAATATCCGAGTAGTGACTGCCCAGCACACCGCCGGTGAGCTCTCCGATATAGCCCGAGCCAATTGACTCGATCAAGCCCAGCAAAATGCCGCCGACCACCGCACCGCCGAGGTTGCCAATGCCGCCAAACACCGCTGCCGTGAAAGCTTTGAGGCCAGGCAAAAAGCCCATGGAGTGCTGCGCCGTGCCGTAGTTGGAGGCATACATCACGCCGGCAATGGCCGCCAGCACCGCGCCAATGATGAAGGTAGCTGAAATCACCGTATCGGGCTTGACACCCATCAAGGAGGCGACGCGCGGGTTTTCGGCGGTGGCGCGCATGGCCCGGCCCAATTTGGTGGCGTTGACCAGCCACATCAAAACCGCCAGCGACACCGCAGTGACGCCCAAAATCATGACCTGCGTGGGGCTGATCACAGCGCCCGCAATGTCGATGGGTTCGCTGGACAGCAAGGTCGGGTAGGCCTTGTAGTTGGGCTTCCAGATGATCATGGCCAAGGTTTGCAGCAAGATGCTCATGCCGATGGCGGTGATCAAGGGGGCCAGTTTGGGGCTGTTGCGCAGCGGCCGATAGGCGATTTTTTCAATCGTGAAGTTGAGCACGGCGGCCACCACGGCAGCGATCAGCAAAGCGATGAGCAAAATCACCCAGCCGGGTGCACCGGGCATGGCTTCTTTCATCACGCCGATCACCGTCCAGCTGGTCAAGGCGGCCACCATCAGCACCTCGCCGTGGGCGAAGTTGATCAGGTTGATGATGCCGTAGACCATGGTGTAGCCCAAGGCCACCAAGGCATACATGCTGCCCATCACCAGACCGTTGATGATCTGTTGAAGCAAAACGTCCATGAAGATTCTCCGTTGTGCGACCCGCGTGTTGCCGCGTCTGTGTTGCCGTGATTGACCAGGGCGTCTCGGACCCCTGGTGGTTTAAGCAAAAAACCCGCCAGGGCGGGTCAAGGTGGTGCGATTGTAATGAGACCGGTGAACTACTCGGTATTCATTTATCAGGGATTTACCCTTGTGAGCGCGTTAGTTTAGGACTGGGCGTCATCGTCCCACTTTTTCAAAATGGCCAGCTTCTCCGCAATTTTGACTTCCAAGCCTCTGGGCACAGGTTGATACCAAGCAGGTTCTTTGAGGCCTTCAGGAAGGTAGGTTTCACCCGCCGCATAGGCGTTGGGTTCGTCATGCGCGTAGCGGTATTCATGGCCATAGCCCAGCTCTTTCATCAGCTTGGTTGGCGCATTGCGCAAATGCACGGGAACCTCACGGCTTTTGTCTTGCTTCACAAAAGCACGCGCTGCGTTGTAGGCCTTATAGCCCGCATTGCTCTTGGCGGCCATCGCCAGGTAAATGACGGCTTGCCCCAGTGCCAATTCACCTTCAGGACTGCCCAAGCGCTCATAGGTCAAGGCAGCATCGTTAGCGATCTGCATGGCCCTTGGATCAGCAAGCCCAATGTCCTCCCAAGCCATGCGCACGATGCGCCGAGACAGATAGCGCGCATCCGCACCGCCATCCAACATCCTTGTCAACCAGTACAGGGCAGCGTCAGGGTGCGAGCCGCGCACCGACTTGTGCAAGGCAGAAATTTGGTCATAGAAGTTGTCGCCACCCTTGTCAAAACGGCGACTGTTCAAAGTCAATGCGTTGTGCAGAAAGTCGGCCGTGATGACCGTCAAGCCCGACGCTTTGGCCGCGGTGCTGGTTTGCTCCAAAAGGTTCAAAAACCTTCGCGCATCGCCGTCTGCATATCCAATCAAGGTGGATGTGGCCAGGTCGTCAAACTCAAGATGGCCCAAGGCTTGGTCTTGCGCACGCTCAAGCAACTGCGCAAGCTCCGCATCGGTCAGCGACTGCAGCACATAGACCTGCGCCCTCGACAACAAGGCCGAGTTCACTTCAAAAGAAGGATTTTCCGTGGTCGCCCCGATGAAGGTCACCAAACCACTCTCGGCATACGGCAGCAGCGCGTCTTGCTGGGATTTGTTGAAGCGGTGGATTTCGTCGACGAACAAGAGGGTGCGCTTGCCCATGGCCAAGTTGTGCTGCGCCTGCTCCATGGCTGCTCGAATGTCTTTGACACCGGAAAACACTGCCGACAAGGCGATGAACTCGCAATGGAAGGCCGAAGCCGTGAGCCTGGCCAAGGTGGTCTTGCCGACACCGGGCGGCCCCCAGAAAATCATCGAGTGCGGCGTTCCAGACTGAAAAGCCAAGCGCAGCGGCTTGCCTTCGCCCAGCAAGTGGGACTGGCCGACCACCTCGTCCAGCGTCTTAGGGCGAAGGGCTTCGGCCAAAGGGGCCAACGGCGTTGGGGCAAACATGTCCGTCATGTCGCTTGCGCGTTCACGGCCGAACCACATCCGCCCCGGCAGGCGGTTTGAATTGAAAGTGGTCTGCGCCCCATGCAGGGTTGAATTCATAACCCGAGAAAGTCAGCACCGAGCGCTGTCCAAAGCTGTCTTGCACCTCCAACACCGCCAAGGCGGGGCCTTTGTCGGTGCTGCGAAACGCGGCCAACACCGATTGAATTTGCCCCTCTTTGGCTTTGGGCGTGGCGCGCATCCAATGCAAGCCGTCTTTGTCGGGTTCGGCCTGAAACACAAAGTCCGCCTGCAAGGCCTTGAGGTCGCTGCTGGACGTCAACATCGCCGCAGGGGTGGACCCCAGCGCTTGGGCTTGTTTGCGCGCAGTGACCTGGTTCAAATCGACGTCGTACATCCACAGGGTCTGTCCATCGGCCACCAAGGTTTGCGCAAAAGGTTTTTGGTAAATGAAACGGAAACGACCGGGCCGTTCAAACTCAAAAATACCAGTGGATGTTTTGCTGCGACCCACTTTGCCCTCTTTGGCTGGGGAGCTCACCACTTGGGCAAATTGCGCGCGGCCCGATTGGGCCTGGCGCATGAACTGCTCCAAGGATTCCAAGCCATTGGCAGAAGCCGATTGGACACACCCCATCCAGACCCACATACTCCCCAAAGCGCCTCTGAACAGGGCACGGCCGACGCTGTGCAAAACACAGCGTAATGAGAATCGCAGGATCAGCACCGCTGTCATTCCGCGCGATTGGGGACCAAAATTTCCCGCTGACCACTGCCACTCATGGCGCTGACCAGCCCGGCTTTTTCCATGTCTTCCACCAAACGGGCGGCGCGGTTGTAGCCAATTTTCAAATGCCGCTGCACCAGAGAAATACTGGCTTTGCGGTTCTTCAGCACCACCTCGACGGCTTGGTCGTACATCGGGTCTTTTTCGCCACCATCGCCATCCGAGGGGCCGTCATCGCCGTCGACCGTGCCGCCTTCGAGCACGCCGTCGATGTAGTCGGGCTCGCCCTGCGATTTGAGGTAACTGACCACGCGGTGCACTTCGTCATCGCTGACAAAGGCGCCGTGCACGCGAATCGGAAATCCCGTGCCCGAGGGCATGTACAGCATGTCGCCCATGCCGAGCAGGGCTTCGGCACCCATTTGGTCGAGGATGGTGCGGCTGTCGATTTTGCTGGACACCTGAAACGCAATCCGCGTCGGGATATTGGCTTTGATCAAGCCGGTGATCACGTCCACGCTGGGGCGCTGCGTAGCCAAAATCAAATGGATGCCCGCCGCACGTGCTTTTTGCGCCAAGCGGGCGATCAGCTCTTCGATCTTTTTGCCCACCACCATCATCAAGTCGGCCAACTCGTCGATCACCACCACGATGTGCGGCAAGCGCTTGAGCGGCTCGGGATCGTCCGGCGTCAAGCTGAACGGGTTGTAGATGAACTCTTCGCGCTCGGCCGCTTCATCGATCTTGGTGTTGTAACCGGCCAGGTTGCGCACGCCCATTTTGCTCATCAATTTGTAGCGCCGCTCCATCTCCGCCACACACCAGTTCAGACCATGCGCCGCTTGCTTCATGTCAGTGACCACCGGCGCGAGCAAATGCGGAATGCCCTCGTACACCGACATCTCCAGCATCTTCGGATCGATCATCAGCAAACGCACATCGCGCGCTTCGGCCTTGTAGAGCAAGGACAGGATCATCGCGTTGATACCCACCGATTTACCGGAACCGGTGGTGCCGGCCACCAGCACGTGCGGCATTTTGGCCAGATCGGCCACGACAGGGTTGCCGCCAATGTCTTTGCCCAGACCGATGGTCAACATGGATTTGGCTTCGTGATACACCTGCGAGCCCAAGATTTCGCTCAGCTTGATGGACTGTCGTTTGGCGTTGGGCAACTCCAGCGCCATGAAGTTTTTGCCGGGGATGGTCTCAATCACACGGATCGACACCAGGCTGAGCGAACGCGCCAAGTCTTTGGCCAAATTGACCACTTGCGATCCCTTGACGCCCGTAGCCGGCTCGATTTCATAGCGCGTGACCACCGGCCCGGGCGCGGCCGCCAGCACACGCACTTCGACGCCAAAATCTTTCAGGCGTTTTTCGATCATGCGGCTGGTCATTTCCAGCGTTTCCAGGGCCACGCCTTCTTGGCGCACGGTTAAATGGTCCAGTAAATCCACCTGCGGCAACCTGCTGTCGGGTAACTCCTTGAACAAGGGCTTTTGCCGCTCTTTTTGCACACGCTCGCTTGGAGCCACGGACTGTGCAGAAGGCTCAATCAGCACAGGGGTATGGGTCACCGCAACGGGCTCGGTCTGAACTGGCTCACGCAGCAAGGGCTCCAGTGTGGGCTCCGTCGAACCTGAGCTGTCCGCCGCCAAGCCATGGAAAACCGGCTCCACCGGCATGGGATGATCGCGCTCGCGCAGCGCTTGCTGGCCCAGTTCGTAGTCTTGTTGAATTTCCAGTTTTTCTTGCCTTGAGGTAATCACGCCATCGATCCAAGCACCAATCGACTCGGCCAATCGGCCCCAAGAAAAACGAAAGACCACGGAAATGCCCAAGACACCCAGCACCAAACTGGCCAATGCTGAACCCGTAAACCCCAGCCACTGCAGGCTGAGTTTGCCCGCTGCATAGCCCAAAGCACCGCCGCTTTGGCCGGGCAAACTCGCATCCAATTTGTACAAGCGCAGCCACTCCATGGAGCAGCTGGCCACCAACAAAATCACCAAACCCAACCAAAAAGTGACTCGGCGGTGGGT
>CANFMK010000025.1 GCA_947448325.1 Comamonadaceae bacterium | reverse complement strand
GCCATGCGCATCGTCCCCCATCATGTCGAACAAACCGCCTTGATTGGCGTTGGCCAAGGTGGCTGCGGCAAACTCAAAAGCCCGGTCCACTGAGGCCGAGAGTGAAGCGCGATTCATGTGCAAGGAGTCAAAAGCGCCGGCCTTGATCAGGGCTTCCACCGTGCGCTTGTTCAGGCGACTGCGGTCCACGCGCACGCAAAAGTCAAACAAACTGGTGAACGGGCCGCCCTCTTCGCGGGCTTTGACAATGGCTTCAATCGCCTGTTGCCCTGTGCCTTTGATCGCACCCAAACCGTAGCGAATGACTTTGTCTGACACCGGCTCAAAACGGTGACGACCGCGATTCACATCCGGTGGATCGAAGGTCAAGCCAAACTTCAAAGCGTCCTGGTACAAGACCTTGAGTTTGTCGGTGTCGTCCATTTCCACCGTCATGTTGGCGCAGAAAAATTCGGCGGTGTAATGCACCTTGAGCCAGCCCGTGTGGTAGGCCAGCAATGAATAAGCGGCGGCGTGCGACTTGTTAAAGCCGTAGCCCGCAAACTTTTCCATCAAGTCAAACACCTCGTCGGCTTTTTGTTCGCTGATGTCGTTTTTGGCGGCACCGGCGCGGAAGATGGCACGGTGCTCGGCCATTTCTTCGGCCTTCTTTTTACCCATGGCACGGCGCAGCATGTCAGCGCCGCCGAGCGAGTAACCGCCCAAAATCTGCGCCGTCTGCATCACCTGCTCTTGGTAAACCATGATGCCGTAGGTCTCTGACAGCATCTCGGCCACCAGCGGGTGCGGGTACTCGATCACTTCACGCCCATGCTTGCGCGCCACAAAACTTGGGATCAGGTCCATCGGGCCGGGGCGGTACAAGGCGTTCAGCGCAATCAGGTCTTCCAAGCGGCTGGGGCGCGCGTCTTTGAGCATGCGCTGCATACCCGGACTTTCAAATTGGAACACCGCTTCGGTGCGGCCATCGGCAAACAGTTTGTAAGTGGCCACGTCATCGAGCGCGATATTTTCGAACGCAAAGTTCTCTTGGCCTTTGTGCCGTTGGACGATGAAGTCGCGCGCAATTTCCAAAATGGTCAGCGTCGCCAAGCCCAAAAAGTCGAACTTGACCAAGCCGATCGCTTCCACATCGTCTTTGTCGTACTGGCTTACCGCCGAGGTGCTGCCCGGCTGCTGGTAAAGCGGGCAAAAATCGGTCAGTTTGCCCGGCGCGATCAACACACCTCCGGCGTGCATGCCCACGTTGCGGGTCATGCCTTCGAGCTTTTGCGCCAATTCCAACAGCGTTTTGACTTCGTCTTCCTTGGCCAAACGATCGGCCAAAATCGGCTCAACTTCGATCGCCCCAGCGATCGTGATGTGTTGGCCCGGCTTGTTGGGGATCAGTTTGCTGATGCCATCGCAAAAGGTGTAGCTCATGTCCAGCACACGGCCCACGTCGCGAATCGCCGCTCGCGCCGCCATGGTGCCGAAAGTGGCGATCTGCGAGACCGCATCACGGCCGTACTTGTCTTTGACGTATTCGATCACCCGATCCCGGTTGGTCTGGCAAAAGTCAATGTCAAAGTCGGGCATGGACACCCGCTCAGGATTCAAGAAACGCTCGAACAGCAAGTTGTATTGCAAGGGGTCCAGGTCGGTGATTTTGAGTGAGTACGCCACCAAGGAGCCCGCACCGGAGCCTCGGCCCGGGCCTACTGGGCAACCGTTGCTCTTGGCCCACTGGATAAAGTCACCCACGATCAAGAAGTAACCGGGGAACCCCATCTTCAAAATGGTGTTGAGCTCGAACTCCAAACGCTCGGCATAACGCGGGCGCTCGGCGCTGCGCCGATCCTCGTTGGGGTACAGATGCCGCAAGCGTGCTTCCAGGCCCTCGTGCGAGACGTGACGGAAATAATCTTCCACCGACATCACCACGCCGTTGACTGGCGGGATCGGGAAATTGGGCAATTGCGGCTTGCCCAGTACCAAAGTCAAATTGCAGCGCTTGGCGATTTCCAGCGTATTGGCCAAAGCGCTGGGCACATCGGCAAACAGGGCGCACATTTGCGCGCTGGTTTTGAAATACTGGTCACCCGTGAATTTACGCACCCTGCGCTGATTACCGAGGATTTCACCTTCAGAAATACACACCCGCGCTTCGTGTGCTTCGTAATCGTCTTCTAGCAAAAACTGCACCGGATGGGTGGCCACCACCGGCAAACTCAAACGCGCCGCCAAGCGCACCGCGCCCGCCACTTGCACCGCGTCTTCAGTCCGACCTGAACGTTGCAGCTCGAGGTAAAAACGGTGCGGGAAGATCGAGGCCAATTGCAAGGCCACTTCGGTCGCGCGCGACTCATCACCCTGAACCAGCGCCTGACCCACAGGTCCGGCTTGCGCGCCCGACAACAGAATCAAACCCTCGGCCAATTCTTGGAGCCAAACCAGTTTGACCACGGCCTGAGCTTTGACCACGTTTTGCGTCCACGCACGCGCCAGCAATTCAGACAGGTTCAAATAACCCTGCGTGCTCTGCACCAGCAGAACCACGCGGGACAAACTGCCCAGCTCAGTGCCCAAGCCTTCGAGAAAAATCTCCGCCCCAATGATGGGCTGCACCCCTTTGCTGCGAGCCTCTTTGTAGAACTTGACGGCACCAAAGAGGTTGCTCAAATCGGTCAGTGCCAGGGCGGGCAACCCATCGTCTGCAGCGGCTTTGACCACCTCGTCCAAGCGGCAGGTGGAATCCACCACAGAAAATTCAGAATGGAGTCGGAGATGGGCAAACATGGGGTCATTGTAGAAGCCGCCAACCCGATTTGACGGTACGCAGGACCGCAGTTTTCTACAATAGCGGCTGTGAACTCTATCCTGAACATTTCTACTTACAAATTCACCCCGCTGGCCGATACAACAGCCTTAAGGGATGAACTCGAAGCGCGCGCCTTGGCCTTGGGCCTGAAAGGCACGATTTTATTGGCCGAAGAAGGCATCAACCTGTTTTTGGCCGGTCCCGCACAAGACGTGCGCGCTTTTGTGGCTCAGCTGCAAACCGATGCACGTTTTGCCGACATTGCGCCCAAGGAAAGCTGGTCAGCCAGCCAACCGTTTCGCAAAATGCGGGTCAAAGTCAAAGGTGAGATCATCCGCATGAACCACCCGACTATTCGCCCCGCCGAAGGCCGGGCCCCGGCGGTGGATGCCTTGACCGCCAAACGCTGGCTGGACCAAGGCCATGACGACGAAGGCCGCCCCGTGGTGACCTTGGACACGCGCAACACCTACGAGGTCGACGAAGGCACTTTTGCGGGTGCCATCGATTGGCGTCTGAACAAATTCACCGAGTTCCCGGATGCAGTGCAAACCCACAAAGCCGAACTGGCCGACAAAACCGTGATCAGTTTTTGCACCGGCGGCATCCGCTGCGAAAAAGCCGCCATCTACATGCGCGAAGCCGGCCTGCCCCATGTGTACCAACTCGAAGGCGGGATCTTGAAGTATTTTGAAGAAACAGGTGGCGCCCACTACCAGGGCGGCTGCTTTGTGTTCGACGAGCGACGGGCGCTGGCCGCCGACCTCAGCACAGTGGGCGTCACAGAACCTTGAACAGTCTTGAAGATGGCGCACACCGATTCATGAAGCGTTAAGGCTTGCCCAACTCCATCAGCATGCGGGTCATCAAATACAGCCTGGGCACGATCGAGTCCACCTCGATGTATTCATCCTTGGCGTGATAACCCCACCCCGCCAGTCCAAAGCTTTCAATCACCGCCGCTTTGTCTGAACGTGCTGCAAATGCCGCATCGGTCGCACCACCCGTCATGGGCACGATGTCGAGCTGGCGGCTCAGCTCTTGGTAAATGGCTTGCGCTTTGTCGGCCAAGGCCTTGGCTTTGGCACCGCCTTGGTAAGGCGGACGCCCTCCCAACAATGTGACTTTTGTCTCGGTCTCTGCTATCAGCTTTTGGGTATTGACCGTGTTTTGCAGAGAAGCTTGCAATTTTTCTGCTGCCCCGGGCAATGTGGTGCGCACATCGGCTGAAGCCAGGGCTTTGTCAGGGATTTGGTTGCGCACGGTACCCGCCTGAGAAATCGTCCAGTTGAGCTGAACCCCGGGAATGCTTTTGGCGGCATCGCGGGTTTGCACAATTTGATGACTCAGCTCGACCAAGGCATTACGGCCTTGATCGGGCGCTGCGCCTGCATGCGAAGCCTTGCCCGTCACGTGCATGTCAATGCGGGTGGCGCCGCTGGCCCCCAACAAGACTGCTTCGTTTTTGGCCACGGCTTTGGCGGCTGTGGGCTCGCAGGACAGCACCACATCGTGCTGATCGGCCAGCTGGGAGATGAGTTCACCAGATCCCATAGAACCGACCTCCTCATCGGGATTGAACATCACCGTGATCTGGGCATAGTCTTTCCAACCGCGCTCTTTCAGGATGGCCAGGCTGTGCAAAATCACGGCAATACCACCTTTGTCATCCGCAATGCCGGGGCCATAAATGCGATTGCCATCGACTTTGTAGCCCTGCGTGCTCAATATGCCGGATGGGTACACCGTGTCCATGTGGGCTTGCAGCATGAATTTTTTCCGGCCTTGGCCCTGCAACGTGCCCACCACAATGTCGGCACCCGCGCCGGTGGTGGTTTTGTGGCGCTCAGTGGCAAAGCCCAAGGCTTTCAAACGGGATTCGACCAGGTTGGCCATTTGGGCCAAGCCCTTCACATCGGCACTGCCCGACTCGATCAAAACCATTTCACGCAGACTCTCAATCAATTGAGGCTGCGCTTTTTCTGCAGCTGTTCGCAGTGCGATGTCTGTAGTGGCAATGACCGCCGGGGTCCACACACAGGCCGAGGTGAAAAATACAGATGAAATGAATGCGCCGACTTTCAACATGCTCAGTCCTTGGGTTGGGATCACTTCAATGCGCTCACCAGCATGCTGAATGGAAATGCTGTGGGCTTGGCCTCTTGAGGGGCGGCTAAAGCCAGGAGACCTGCAAGGACATGGTCATCATCGTCAGGGTGAGCTGCTATTGGGCCTAAATCATCTGTGGCTGTAACGTAAAGTGGGCCTGAACCCGCTTGGGCAGTGAGCAAAAATCGCGTTTTTTGGGCACGTGCGCAGGTATTGAGCACACGCATGGCGCGGTCTACCACCGGCTGACCACTCACAAAGGGGTTGGCGCCTGGCGCCGCCGTCGCACGCGCCTTGAGCTTGGCCACCGTACCGTCGAAGCCAGGGTGGTTGCTCAAAGGAACGTCAATGCCCCATTGCGCGGCCAGCTCTCGCATACGTTCGGTTTGAGCGATGTAGCCGTCCAAACGCCCCATGTCGCGGCCGAAGTTGAATGAAGTGCCGCCCCAAATCATGGCCTTGTGCACACGGCCACCGTCGCGCACGTCGAACACCGGTGAAATGGTGCCCAAGGTATGACCGGGCGTGATCATGAAACGTACCGTGGTATCGCCCAATGTGAGGGTCTCACCGTCGCGCACAGCGATGTCACGCCGGGGTGGTCGGTCCCACATCTTGGAGTCAAACTCCAGGCCCGTTTCCATCATTTTCCAATCGATTTCACTGGCCACGATGCGTGCGCGGTAACGGTCGGCGATCATTTGCGCGCCACCGTAGTGGTCGCCGTGCCCGTGCGTGACCAGCACATAGCGAATTTGCGCGGGGTCCAGCCCCAAGCGGCGCATGCCGCCCTCGATGAGATGGGTCGCTTCCTGGGTGTTGTTCAGCGCATCGATCAATATCAAACCCTCGCTGGTTTTGAGCACCCAGGCACTGACCCACGTTGCACCCACGTAATACAGGTTGTCGAAGGCCTGTCCAGGTTCGGGCGGTGGCTGGTTGATGAGTTTGGCCAGCGACTCGTCCATGGCCGCACTGGGTGCGGCGCGAACGGCAGGTTGCGGATTGCACACTGGCATCAGAAACTTCAAGTCCTCACCCGCAATCCTGCGGGCATCGTCCACATACTGATCCACCAATCCTTGGGATGGTGGGACGGTGGTACAAGCAACCAGTGCGGCAAAAGCCACGGCGCCAATGAGTGCGGTTCGCATCATGTTGTCTCCTTATTTTTGAGTGGCCCTGTTCAGCGCCACACTTGCGGCTAAAGTCGCCAGTGAAGCATCACCCGTAACGGGGCTGTGACGATGTTCTTAATCAGCCTTGATGTTGGCGTCTTTGATGACCTTGCCCCACTTTGCATAGTCGGTCTTGATCTTCTCCACGGTTTGCGCTGGGGTCAAAAATTCCGCATCGCAACCCAGCTGCTTGTACTGCTCCAGCAGCCCTTTGTCCTCGCCCGCCTTGAGCAGTGCCTGAGACAGGCGTGTCACGACTTCCGGCGCCATGCCGACCGGGCCCATCAGTTCGAACCACCCGGTGGAGTCAAAACCCTTGTAGCCGAGCTCATCCAAGGTCGGCACATCGGGGAAAGCGCCAGAACGTTTGGGCGAAGTCACCGCCAGGGCGCGTACCTTGCCGGACTTGTAAGGACCTACCGCCGCCGACAGCGATGAAAACAGCATCGGCACCTGGTTGCCCATCAGATCGGTCATCGCCGGCGCTCCACCTTTGTAGGGGATGTGCAACAGGTTCACTCCAGTGAAACTCTTTAAAAGCTCCCCGGAAAAGTGGTGCGGACCGGCCACACCCGAGGTGCCGTAGCTCCACTTATCAGGTTCCTTTTTGGCCGCAGCAACCACGTCGGCCACACTCTTGAAGGGCGAGGAAGGATGCACCACCAAGACGCTACCGGTGCCGCACACATGGCCGATGTGGGTGAATGAGTTGAGGTGGTGGTATCCCACTTTGGTCAAATGGGGCGCGGTGGTGAAGGGCCCGCCATCCGCAAAGTACAGCGTGTAACCGTCTGGCGGCACCTTGCTGATGTATTCCGCTGCCACGCCGCCGGCGGTGCCCGGTTTGGGTTCCACGATGATGGCTTGGCCCAACAACGGCTCCAGCACACGCATGAGCGGACGTGCGGCAGCGTCCGCCGCGCCTCCGGCCGTGTAACCCAACACCACACGGATGGGTTTGTTGGGGTAGCCCTGGGCCTGAACCTGTGCGGCCCCCGCCGCCGCCAGCGCCAGCGCCATGACTGTGATTCGCTTGAACATCGTGTGTCTCCAAGGGGGGTTAGGGATGGGCCAGTTCAAAAAAATCTCAGCTTTTGAATGACCTGACTCAAGAGAAATTCAGCAATGCTGCGGATCAGTCAACGCGCACCACCAGTTTGCCCAGGTGCTGGTTGGCTTGCATGACCTGCTGCGCAGTCGGCAAGTCATCGAGCGCGAACACTTGGTCCACCAAGGGCGTCACGCGGCCATCGGCAATCAGGGGAAGCAGGTCACGCTCTAACGCCTGCGCGGCGGCAATGCGGTGCGCCGTGGTGCGCATCTTGTTCGAAACGCCGAACAGTTGCAGCCGTTTGCTGTGCAGCGCGGCGAGGTCTATGCGCGCTTCGACCTGACCGTCGACATAGCCCACCATGGCCAAACGCGCCTGAAAACCCATGGTGTCAATGCAGGCAGCAAAAACACTGCCTCCAACGTTGTTCACCACCAGATCCACCCCTTGGTTCTGCGTGGCCTGCATGACCGCCGGCGCAAAGTCGGGCTCGCGGGTGTGCAGTGCGACATCGAGGCCCAATGCTTTCAGTCGCTCAAGTTTGTCCAAAGAGCCCGAGGTACCGATCACCCGTGCACCCAGGGCTTTGCCGACCTGCAGGGCAGCCACGCCAACGCCCGAAGAAATACCGGTCACCAGCATCGATTCGCCTGCCGCCAGCCGGCCGTGTGCCATCAGGGCTTCGTAAACGGTCAGGAACACCACCGTCGACGCGGCCGCCTGTTCCCAGGTCAGGCGCGCAGGGGCGGCGAACACTTCATCTGCTGTCATGCAGCCGTGTTCGGCGAATGCACCATCACAGCGTCCCATCACGCGGTCACCCAGCTTCCAGCGCGTGACACCAGCGCCCAGGGCCGTCACTTCACCCGAGGCCTCAAATCCTGCAGGACGGGCAGCAGACGCGGTATGCAGACCATGACCCGCGATAAATTCGCCTCGATTGAGTGCTGCGGCGCGGATGCGGATACACACCTGCCCAGGCCCAGGTTGCGGAACGGGTACATCGCGCAACTCCAGTTCCATCGCCCCGTTGGCCGTTCGGATCCACCATGATTTCATGTCGCATCTCCAGTTTTGAAAACATCTTAGCACCCAGGCTGACGCAGCCCCAGTAGCGTTCAATGGACCCTGGTTGCGCGCTGGGGCTCAGGTCTTGTGTGCCAATGGGGCCGTGCTGGACAGGTCGATCCTAAAGTTGACCCTAGATGCCGTTAGAGACGCTCGTCGCGCAACACCTGCAGCACGTCGGAACGAAACTCCCGGCCATACAAGATCAACACCACCAAGGCGGTAGCCGCGATCAAGGCAAAGGGCGAGAAAAACCAGGCCATGGCGGCGAACGAAAAATAGTAGGCGCGCAAGCCATCATTGAAGGTTTCGGCCGCAGCCCCCACCAAGGCGCCGGCCCGGTTCGCCATGGCTTGGCGGTCATGCAGCCCTTGCTCAAATTCTTGCGCGGGCGGCATGGCGCCAATCACCAAGGCCACAAAGGTATATTGGCGCATCGACCACGAAAAGCGGAAAAACGCATACACAAAAATGCCCATCAGCACCAAGATTTTGAATTCAAAGACCAGCATCGGCGTCTGGGTGGCGAACGGGATTTCACGCACCAACTCGGCGGCTTTGTCGGTGGTGCCCATCAAGGCCAGCAAACCGCCAATGATGATGATGGTGGTGGACGAGAAAAAAGAGGGGGTGTGCGACAGGTTTTGTGTGATCAAACCGTCCAGCATGCGCGGGTCCCGCGCCGTGGCCTGCAGCATCCACATGCATCTGTAGCGGTTGGTGGTGGCGATCAGCGAACGTTCATGCTGGCCCCAGTACTTGGCGAACAGGGCATAACCAATCCACATGGCAAAAAAACTGCCCATGGCCAACCAGTCGACCAGGGGCAAGAGGGTGATGATTTTCATCGGCAGATGGTAACAAGTCCCAGCACCGAACCCGACCCGCAGCAGCGGACCGGGAACTCAAACCATCCTCAGGCGCGCAGTTTGGCAGCCATGGCGGCCACGCGCTCGCCGTAGGCCTTGGCGGTGTCCAAATCGCCTTGGGGAATGTCTTCAGCCGGGCTGGTGGGGCCGACCTGGGCCATGACGCCGGAGTTGGAACCGATGCGGTTGATGGTGCCGTCGTTCATCGAAGGCTGCCCCACCCAGATCATCGCCTGCTGCATGGCCAAGGTCATGAAGTACTGAAGCGTCGACAGCTTGTCGCCGCTGGGGCTGGCCGAGATGGTGAAGCCGCCGGCCACTTTGTCTTTCCAGGCGCTGGTGAACCAACGCTTGGAGGTGGCGTCGGCGAATTTCTTGAACTGCCAAGAGACCATGCCCATGTAGGTGGGCGAGCCAAAGATAATGGCATCAGCCGCGTCCAAGGCGGCCCAGTCGGCGTCCGTGATGTTGCCGTCGGCGTCGATGGCAATCACTTGCGCGTTCGCACCTTGGGCCACGAATTGCGCCACGCGTTGGGTGTGGCCGTAGCCTGAGTGGTAAATGACAATGGTTTTGGCCATGAGAAAACTCCTGAAAAAGTTGAGATTGGGGTTGGAAAAAAGTAAAAAATCAGGGTGCCAAATCAAACACCAACACCTCAGCCGATTGGCCCTGGCTCAGTGTGAGTTGGTTTTCGCCCTCGATCAGTGCGGCATCACCCGCATGCAGCACTTGGCCGTTGACGCTCAACTGGCCTTGAATCACATGGACATAAGCTTTGCGCGCCGGATTCAGGGCCAAGGTGGCCGATTCGTCGCCGTCAAACAATCCAGCATACAGCGCCGCATCGGCTGAAATTTGAACAGCGTGACCTTCACCCTTGGGCGAAGCGATCAATTGCAACTGACCGCGTTTGGCGATAGCGGGCACGGTTTTTTGCTCGTAGCTGGGCTCAATGCCCGTCACATTGGGCTCGATCCAGATTTGAAAGAAATGCGTTTGCTGGCCTTCAGCGTGGTTGAACTCGCTGTGCATCACGCCCTTGCCCGCGCTCATGCGTTGCACATCGCCCGGCGGAATGCCTTTGACATTGCCCATGCTGTCTTTGTGCGCCAAATTGCCCGACAACACGTAGCTGATGATTTCCATGTCCCGGTGGCCGTGGGTGCCAAAACCCGTGCCGGGGGCAATGCGGTCTTCGTTGATGACACGCAAATTGCCCCAGCCCATGTGCGCGGGGTCGTAATAACCCGCGAAAGAAAAACTGTGAAAGGATTTGAGCCAACCGTGATCGGCATAGCCCCGCTCGCCACTGGAACGCAAAGTCAACATAAGCCACCTGTTTGAAGTCTGTGCCTCGACTGTAGGGGCCAAAGCAAGGCCAAGGGTGGCGGAAATTCGCTTTCATCATTCAATTTTTTTGAAATAAAATATAGCCAACATGCAAACTCCACGCGATATATTGACCCCCGAAGCCTTGTCCATGCTGCAAACCATTGGCCAAACGGGCAGCTTTGCGGCGGCGGCCCGCACCCTGGGCCTGGTGCCCAGTGCCCTGACCTACCGCGTGCGGCAAATCGAAGATGCATTGGATGTGCTGCTGTTTGACCGCCGCAGCAAAAATGCCCAGCCCACCGCTGCCGGACAAGAATTGCTGCGTGAGGCAGCGCGGCTGCTCAGCGATGTAGACGCAGTCGCCAACCGGGTCAAACGCGTGGCCACAGGTTGGGAAGCGGTACTCACCGTGGCAGTCGACAGCATCATGGCGCGCAATGTGGTCATGGAGTTGTGCGAAGCGTTTTTGGCACTGAACCCGCCCACGCGCTTGCGCTTGCGCCATGAAACCCTGTCAGGCACGCTCAACGCGCTGACCTCGGGCCAAGCCGATTTGGCGCTGGGGGCGCTGTTGCCCACGGGTTTGAGCCCTGACATCGCGCACCTGCCGCTGGGGCCCGTGGCGTTTGTCTTTGCCGTGGCCCCGCACCACCCGCTGGCCTCGCTGCCCGAGCCGCTGAGCGACGACGTGCTGCAACAACACCGCGCCGTGGCCGTAGCCGACTCGGTACCGCGCGGCACCGGTCTCACCGTGGGCTTGTTGGAGGGGCAAGACGTGTTCACCGTGCCCGACATGGCCAGCAAGCTGGAGGCCCAATTGCGGGGTTTGGGGGGCGGTTTTTTGCCCCTGTCGATGGCTCAGCCCCACCTCAGCAGCGGCCGTTTGGTGGCCAAAGAAGTGATTCGAACCCAGCGCATAGGGGAAACTCACTATGCTTGGCGAAACACCCGCAAAGCCGCACCAGGCAAGGCTTTGCAGTGGTGGTTAGATCAACTGCAGAACGAAACCACGCAGCGTGCACTGCTGCAACCGCAATATCGGGTTTAGAGCGTGTAGAGTAGGTCCCATGACAAAACATTTCGCCATCATCGGAGCCGGCATCGCCGGCATCACTTGTGCCCGCACCTTGGTCCAAGCCGGCCACCGTGTCACTGTTTTTGAAAAGAGCCGAGGCGTCGGCGGTCGCATGAGCACCCGCAGCACGCCGTTTGGCAGTTTTGACCATGGCACGCAGTACTTCACAGTGCGCGACACCCGCTTTGCGCAGGCCATCGAAACCGCACCCGGCGTATGCAAACCCTGGAGCGCCAACGCCGTGCGCGTGCTCGATGCCATGGGCCGCGTGGTGGAAGCCGCCTTGCCGCACCGTGAATCCCATTGGGTTGCTAAGCCCGGCATGAACGCCTTGGTCAAAGCCTGGGCCCAACCGCTGCAAAGCCACATACAACTGGGCGCCAAGGTGTTGCGCATTTCGCGTGACGCGCTTCACAAACAACAATGGCAGTTGTACACCGAAGGGGAAGATGACAACGGCAACGTCACGCAACAGGTTTTTGCCGGCTTTGATGGCGTGTTGATGGCTCAACCGCCATTGCAAGCCCAAGAACTTCTGCGCAGCTCGTCCTTGGCCCCGGCTTTGGTCAAGCCGCTGAACGCGGTGCAAGTGGCGCCTTGCTGGACCTTGATGATCGCCTTTCCGCATGCGGCGCAACCCATCACCTTGGGGCCTCAATGGAATGCCGCGCGCAGCAACCACCACCGCGTGGCCTGGCTGGCGCGCGAGTCGTCCAAACCCGGTCGCAACCAGCTCGAACGCTGGACAGTCCAAGCCAGCGCAGCCTGGTCACAAGAACACTTGGAAGACGCACCCGAGCGCGTACAAGCCAAGCTGCTCAAAGCCTTTTCTGAAATCACCGGTATCCGTGCCATACCCGCGCATGCCGATGTGCACCGCTGGCGCTACGCCAAAACCTTGCAACCGCTGGGCAAAACCCATTTGTGGGACGCCAAGCAAGGCCTGGGCATTTGTGGCGACTGGTGCATCGGGCATCGCGTCGAAGATGGTTTTGTCTCGGGCTTGGAACTCTCGCTGGCTGTAGCGCACAGCGCCTGACGCACCGCAGACCGAGGCCCTAGCGCAGTGCGGTGACCGCTTTGACCGCGACCTACGTCGGGCGCTTCGCGCCCTCTCCCACAGGCCCCTTGCATGCAGGCTCATTGGTGGCAGCCTTGGCCAGTTGGCTGGACGCCAGAGCCCATGGCGGTCAATGGCAGGTGCGCATCGAAGATGTGGACACGCCACGTTGCATCCCCGGCGCGACTGAACACATCTTGCTGCAACTGGCCGCCTGCGAACTGCACAGCGACGGCCCCATCCTGTACCAATCTGCCCGTGGCGCGCATTACCAAGCCGCATTGGACAGCCTGGTCGCGCAAGGGCTGGCCTACCCCTGCGCGTGTTCACGCAAAGAAATTGAGTCCGCGCAAAGCCAGCAGCCAGCGCGCCATACGGCAGCCGTCTACCCAGGCACTTGCCTGCCAGCGCCCTATGGCCCAGGTTTGCAGGGCAAACCGGCGCGCGCTTGGCGGCTGAACATTCGGGCGGTACAACAACTCAAGAGCTTGCCGACCCTGACTGAATGGGGGGATGAAGCGTTGGGGCCACAACAGCAAAACGTGGCCCAAGAGGTGGGCGACTTTGTGCTGCGCCGCGCCGATGGCTTGTGGGCTTACCAACTGGCCGTGGTGGTGGACGACGCACTGCAAGGCGTGACCCACGTGGTGCGCGGTGCAGATTTGAGCGACAACACCGCGCGGCAAATCCTGCTGCAACTCGCTTTGGGACTGCCCACACCGCACTACCGCCACACCCCCCTGGTGTTTGCGGCTGATGGCGAAAAACTCTCGAAACAAAACGGCGCGCAAGCCTTGGATGTGTCTCAGCCTTTAAGCGCCTTGAATGCAGCGGCTGCGCATCTGGGTTTGCCCGCGCAAAGCGGTACACCCCGGCAAGCCCTGTCAGCCTGGACAATGCTTTGGCATCGCATCTAGGTGACCCTCTACAATTTGGTCTTTTGCACCACCGCTTCGCGCATGACCTCCTCTACCTCGGTCTCCCTTGCTCCTTCCGATGCCCCCGTCAAAGCCAAAGGCATCCCCACCGATGTGTATCTGCGCACCGTCAAAAGCTATGTCTTGCGCGCAGGCCGCACCACCATTGGCCAGGCCAAAGCCTATGAGCTGTATGGCCCCGCGAATTTACTGAACTACCAAGCCGCGCCGCTGGACACCGCTGCGGCGTTTGGCCGCGTGGCCCCTGTGATTTTGGAAATCGGTTTTGGCATGGGCGAAGCCACAGCCCACATCGCCAAGGTGCGGCCCCAAGACAACTTTGTCTGCTGCGAGGTGCATGAGGCCGGCGTGGGCGCGTTGCTCAAGCGCATTGGCGAACAAGACTTGCACAACATCCGCATCTTGCGGCATGACGCGGTCGAGGTGATCGACCACATGCTGCCCGAAGGCAGCTTGGACGGCGTGCACATTTTCTTCCCTGACCCTTGGCACAAAACCAAGCACCACAAACGCCGCTTGATTCAAAGTGAGCTGGTGCGCAAACTGGCGCTGCGCCTGAAACCCGGTGGCTACTTGCACTGCGCCACCGACTGGCAACCTTATGCCGAGCAAATGCTGGAAGTCATTGGCGCAGAAGCTTTGCTGCGCAACACCGCCAGCGCCGAGCAACAAGGCTATGCGCCGCAACCCGACTACCGTCCCCTGACCAAATTTGAAAATCGTGGCCTCAAGCTGGGTCACGGCGTGTGGGACTTGGTGTTCAAGCGGATCTGAGCATGCAACTGCCCACACGCAACGGCGTCGGCCCCAGTTGCGTGTCGCTGCCGGCTGGCCCTTGGGCCACGGTGCTGGACTTTCTGGCTGAGCGCATGCCGGGAATCTCGCGGGATGAATGGACCCAGCGGCTGCATGCGCAGTCGGTCCTGAGTGAACAGGGCGAGCCCGTCACGGCCACTCAAGCCTACACGCCCCACACTCGGCTTTTTTATTACCGCCACATTGCAGACGAGCCCCAACTGCCTTTTGAGGCCAGCATCGTCTTCGAAGATGAAAGGCTGTTGGTGGCCGACAAGCCGCACTTCATGCCCGTGACCCCTGCCGGGCGCTATGTGCAGCAAAGCCTCTTGGTGCAATTGAAAAACCGCACAGGCCTGAACGACTTGGTGCCGCTGCACCGCATCGACCGCGAGACGGCAGGATTGGTCTTGTTCGGTAAAAGGACTCAGGATCGTGATGCGTATCACGCGCTGTTTCGTCAGCAGCGGATCCACAAGACCTATCACGCAGTGGCCGCCTACCGACCTGAAATGGCATGGCCCCGAGTCCACCAAAGCCGTTTGGCGCCAGGCGAGCCTTTCTTTCGCATGCAAGAAGTGCCGGGGCCAGCCAACAGCGAGACTCGCATTCAACTGCTGCACCATGAAGGCCCCCGAGCGCTGTACCAGCTGCAACCTTTGAGCGGCAAGCGCCATCAGTTGCGGGTGCACATGATGGCGCTGGGCCTGCCTCTGGAGGGTGATTTGTTCTACCCCCAGGTGCTGCGCGGTCCGCACGAGCCTGAAGACTTCAGTCAACCGCTGCAGCTGCTGGCCCAAGGCATCGCCTTCACCGACCCGGTGACGGGTCAAGACACCGTCTTTGAAAGCCAGCTGCGTTTGACTTTGGCTTGACGGCCACTCACCCTTTGAGTTGCAGCTCCAAATCGTGCAGCACCTTGTAGCAAGGCAGTACCTGCGCCACGCTGGAGTTGGGCTCGCGCCCCTCTTGGATCGCAGCAAAAAATTCACGGTCTTGCAGCTCAATTCCGTTCATCGAGACCGCCACTTTGGACACATCGATCTGCTCTTCCTTGCCGGTGTACAGGTCGTCGTAACGCGCCAGGTACGTGCCGGTGTCGCCGATGTAGCGAAAGTAAGTCCCTAAAGGACCATCGTTGTTGAACGACAAGCTCAAGGTGCAAATCGCGCCGTTGGCCGCTTGCAGCTGGATGCTCATGTCCATCGCAATACCGAGTGCCGGGTGAATCGGACCCTGCACCGCGTTGGCTTTGACGATGGGGCTGCCGGCTTGGTGAGCGAACAAGTCCACGGTGTGCGCTGCATGGTGCCACAGCAAGTGATCGGTCCAGCTGCGCGCTTGGCCCAGCGCGTTCATGTTGGTGCGTCGAAAAAAATAGGTCTGCACGTCCATTTGCTGGATGTTGAATTCGCCGGCTTTGATTTTGTGGTGCACCCATTGGTGGCTGGGGTTGAAACGGCGGGTGTGACCACACATCGCCACCAAACCTTTTTCTTGGGCCACGCGCACCACTTCTTCGGCATCTTTCCAGCTGTCAGCCAGCGGGATTTCCACCTGCACATGTTTGCCCGCTTTCAAGCAAGCCAAGCTTTGCGACGCATGCATTTGAGTGGGCGTACACAAAATCACCGCATCCACTTCGGGCAAGGCCAAGCTGTGGGCCAAGTCGGTGGTGACGTGCTGGATGCCGTATTTCTTCGCAACTTCTTGGGTCTTTTCCAGCTCACGGCCAATCAAGGACACCACTTCCACACCGTCGATGTTTTGGATGCCGTCCAGGTGTTTGATGCCGAAAGCACCCGCGCCTGCCAGCGCAACTTTGATGGTTTTGCTCATGTTTACTCCAAGGAATTAAGTGTTTTCAAGAATCACATGCCCGACCGCGGTGTTGCTGGCGGGCACATGGTAGAAGCGGTGACGCAGCGTGGGCGCAGGGCCTGTGACTTGTCCATCCTGGACATCGCTCATCGCGCCACGGGCGATCAACCACATCACCAACTCAATGCCTTCGCTGCCCGCTTCGCGCACGTAGTCAATGTGCGGCGTGTTGGCGCAAGCCACCGGGTCATGGATCAATTGGTCCAGCCAAGCGTTGTCCCATTCGCGATTGATCAGGCCCGCACGCGCACCTTGCAACTGGTGACTCATGCCGCCTGTGCCCCAAATGTGCACGTGAATGTCGTCGTCATAACTTTCAACCGCTTTGCGAATCGCTTGGCCGAGCTTGAAGCAGCGCTGGCCGCTGGGCACAGGGTATTGCACCACGTTGACGGCAAACGGAATCACTGGGCAAGGCCACGTCCCTTTGACGGGATCTTGCTCGCCACACATCAAAGACAGCGGCACGGTCAAGCCATGGTCCACGTCCATTTTGTTGACGATGGTCAGGTCAAAGTCTTGCTGAATCACACTTTGCGCAATGTGCGAAGCCAGCTCAGGGTGGCCCTGCACCACCGGCACCGGGCGTGGGCCCCAGCCTTCATCGGCAGGGGTAAATTGCGCGGCGGTGCCAATCGCAAAGGTCGGAATCATGTCCAGGCTGAAGGCGGTGGCGTGGTCGTTGTAGACCAAGAAGATCACATCGGGTTTGTTGTCTTTCATCCATTGTTTGGAGAAATCGTAGCCCGCGAACAGCGGCTTCCAATAGTCTTCTTGGGTTTTGCCCAGGTCCATGGCTGCGCCAATGGCGGGCACATGCGAGGTGAAAACGGAGGCGGTGATTTTGGCCATCTTCAGGCTTCCTTGTTTTGATGAGCGGCGCCCTGGGGCTGGTTCTGTGCTTGGGCATCGCCGTTTTCGCCGATATAGCGATTGCCTTCCACGCTGCGGCCACCTTGGATCATCATGTGGCGGTACTCCTCTTCGGTCATGCCGGTCATGGAGCCGGCCATTTGCTGGAAGCTCTTGCCATCGGTGGCGCCGATTTTGGCGAGGAAATAAATATTGCCCCCGGTGCGCATGCACCAGTTCAAATCGCGGGCCAGCACGGCTTGTTTTTGCTCTTCACTCATCTGCCACTCGTCCAGGTAGGCACGCTCGTCCGCCTTGAAGCGCTCGCGGTTATCGGCCTTCATGAGTGACATGCAAAACTGGTTGAGCCAATAACCTTTACGCGATTGTTCGGCATCAAAAATCAGAGTGCCGGGCACATCCAAATAGGGTTTATCTAAAGCCACAACTTATCCTTTATTGCAAACACTTGAAACTGGCGGCGGTGTTGACATCGCCACCTTGGTAGCGAGGCACCAGGGGCCACTGGCACAGGGGCCGGGCGCGCAGCAGATTGACCGGCAAGCTGACCGACTGGTCCAGCAACTCCAATGTTTCTGGGGCTTTGCCGCGCTCTACCCAATCGGTCAGCGCGGTGAGCATGTCCACATTGGCTGGCGCGCCTGCGCCCACATGGTCGACACCGGGTGCGGTGTACAAGCGCATGAAGGCCTGTGTGGTGGATGCGCCCATTTTCTGGCGCACTGATTCGTAGTAGCCAATACCGGCATACGGGCTTTGCGCATAGTCGGCCATGTTTTCCAACATGATCAACTTGCCGCCACGGGCGTGAAAGGCTGATAAATCGGGGTTGGTCGAATCCATCAGGGCGGAGATTTCCTTCACCCGCGCCGCATGGTCACGCGCTTGGTAGGTGGTCACATCCAGCGCTGGGTTGCGTCCATAAAAATACTGAATGGCACCGGCACCATAAAACCAGCCAATGCCGTTGCTCTGCTGCGGTGGCAGCGAAGGTGCGCTGGCACCGGTCCACCAGGCCATCCAACCGCCTGTGGCGGCAAAAGCGGGCGTCGCTTCGCCGCTGGGACCGCGCCCGGGGTATTCGCGCAGGCCATTGGCCAGTTCCACATCCATGCGCAAGGCCGAACCCAAGGTTTGCACTGCTTTGACTTGTTGCGGGGTCAAACAGCTGTCGCTGGCCACGCCTTCGCATTGGAGTTTGCGCACATCAAAACGCTGGCGGCAACCCACCGGGTCTGACACCACACCGTCAGCTAAACCGTCAGCCGCATCACAGGCCGCAAGCACCGCTTGGCCCACCAATTTGACTTGCGCAGGGGCCATCCAACCGCCATTCATCAAGGCCATGCCATCGCGCAAACCCGCGTGCTGCAGACCGGTCCAGTGGATCACGGGCACGCGGCTGAAAATGCCGTCAAAGTCTTGCGGATAGCGCTGCGCCATGGTCAGGCCTTCGCGCCCGCCTTCCGAGCTGCCCACGAAATACAGTTTCTCTGGCGCCTGGCCATAGCTTCGTTTCATCACCTCGACCGCCACATCGCGCACTTTCTTGTAAGACGCATGGGCAAAATTAAGCAAGGCCTCGTCGTTCAAGGCGAAGGTTTGAGGCGGTTCGCCCGGTTTGTTTTGGTGCCCCGAATCGGTACCGTAAGTCACATAGCCTTGGCTTAAAGGAACAGGCTGGTCAAACGGTGCAGCGGGGATCATGGCCAAGGCGTTGATCAAGGTGCCATTGAAACCGCCACCGCCGTACTGCACAGAACGACCGTTCCAGCTCATGGGTAAATTGATTTGAAACTGAATCAGCGGCGCTTTCGGGTCGATAGGTGCAATCGCGCCCAAGACGCGGCAATAAGCAGGCAGCGCGGGGCTGAAGCGCGCCGCAGGTGTCGGGCCGCGCTCGGCAACGGCAGCGACGGTGGCGGCCTGCAGTGTGGCCGAATCGATGCGCACCGGGCCGCTGGGCAAGGCCGTGACTTGCGCGGGCAGGCTCAAGCCGTTCAAGGCCTCGCAGGCCGTTTTCAGCGGCACAGCAGGTGTGGCGGCCAAGGCCGCGGTGCCAGTGAGCGCAGCCATCAAAGCGGTGAGGGTGTTGCGCCGTGATGTGAAGGTTTTGTGCATGTTTTGTCTCCTGCTGGTTGTTAAAAAATGATGGGCTTTCGCCAGAGCTTAGTTTTTCTCTTCCGGCCAGTACAAACGCATCGGGTTGTCGACCAGCAGCTTGCGTTGCAATTCGGCCGTCACAGCAATGTGCGGGATGAAGTCCACCAACAAGCCGTCGTCAGGCATGTGGTCTTTCAGGTTGGGGTGCGGCCAATCGGTGCCCCAAAGCACGCGATCAGGGAACTCTTCGACGATACGCTGGGCAAACGGGATCACATCTTGGTAAGCGTTTTGCTCGCCGTTCAAGGCCTTGGGGCCGGTGACGGACAAGCGCTCAGGACACGACACCTTGCTCCACACATTGCGGTGCTCACGCATGAATTTTTGGAACAGCGCAAACTGCGGGCCGTCCACGGGCAGTGACACATCAGGGCGGCCCATGTGGTCCACCACCACGGTGGTCGGCAGCGCGGTGAAAAAGTCCCACAGCTCTGGCAGGTCCACCGCTTCGAAATAAATCACCACATGCCAGCCCCATTTCGCGATGCGACTGGCGATCTCCATCAACTCGTCTTTGGGCGTGAAGTCCACCAGACGTTTGACGAAGTTGAAGCGCACACCCCGCACACCGGCGTCGTGCATGGCTTGAATTTCTTGATCCGTGACGCTGCGCTTGACCGTGGCCACACCGCGTGCTTTGCCGCCGGAGTGCACCAGGGCGTCGACCATGGCGCGGTTGTCTGCGCCATGGCAAGTGGCTTGCACCACCACGTTGCGGGCAAAGCCCAGGTGGTCGCGCAGCGCATACAGCTGATGCTTGGACGCATCACACGGCGTGTACTTGCGCTCGGGCGCAAACGGGAACTCGGCTCCAGGTCCGAACACATGGCAATGCGCATCGACCGCGCCTGCAGGCACGGTAAATCGGGGTTGGCTGGGGCCGGTGTACCAGTCCATCCAGTCGGGGGTTTTTTCAAATTGCATGGTCATCTCTCGTCAATCGGGGGCGTGAATCAATCGGGTTTGATGTTGGCGTCGCGCACCAACTTTTCATAGCGCAGGTGCTCGGAGCGAAGCAACTGGGTGAACATGTCTGAACTGCCGGGAACGACTTCGCCGCCCACACCGGTCATGCGCTCGCGCACCTCTTTGGATTGCAAAGCCTTTTGCACTTCGGCGTGCAAGCGCGTCACGATGGGCTTGGGCGTGGCGGCCGGGGCCACCAGTCCGTACCAGACCGAGGCTTCAAAACCTGGAAATCCCGATTCGGCAATGGTCGGCACTTCGGGGAAGTTGGCACTGCGGTTGGGGCTGAGCACCGCCAGCACCTTCAAACGGCCACTGCGCACATGGGGCAATACCTCCAGCGCATTCACCGCCACCAAGGGCACTTGACCACCGATGGTGTCGGTGATGGCGGGCGAACCGCCTCGGTAAGGGATGTGCTGCAAATCAATGCCCGCAGCCCGCGCAAACAACTCGATCGCCATGTGCGGTGTAGAACCATTGCCAGGTGAGCCATAGGCGATGCTGTTGGGCTTGCCTTTGGCAGCCTCGATCAGCTGCTTGACGCTGGCATAGGGCACATTGGGGTTGGCTGCGATCACCACCGGCACGCGGCCAACCAAAGAGACCGCCACCAAGTCTTTTTCCGCATCAAACGGTGCAGGCTGGTACAGCGACATGTTGGCGGCCAGTGCATTGGCCGCCATCAAGAGGGTGTGTCCATCGGGCTCGGCGGTGATCACGGATTTGACAGCGATATTGGTGCCGGCACCGGGTTTGTTTTCCACCACAAAGGGTTGGCCCATGCTGGCGGACAGGCTTTGGCCAATGGTGCGCGCCACCACGTCCACCGCGCCGCCTGCGGCATAACCGACCACCACTTTGACGGGCTTGCTGGGGTAAGCGGATTGCGCCAAGCTCACCGAGGCGAAGCCCGAAGCGAGCATGAAAGCCCATAGGCATTGTGCTAATTTCATTGACATTTCCTGTGAAAAATGAAAGGGTGAATTCAGTCAGCCTTGGCCAAGCCACGCAAACCTGCGCGTTGCGCCATCTCTGCCAACTGGCCTGTGCGGGTGACCTGGTCGGCGAACGCAGCCAAAAAAGCCTGACCTGCAGCGAGCCCTTTGGGCACTGCAATCGCCAAATTTTCCAAACCCCAACGGTCATCCGACACGGTAAAGCCAGGCAATTTTTCACGCATCTCAAACAAGATGCCTTTGTTGGTGGCAAAGGCATCGAGCTGTTTGTTTTGAAGCATCTGTTGCGCCAACTCCAAGGACGCCACCGGGACCACCTTCGCCTGCTTGAACTGTTGCGTGAGGACGCCCTGGGACGAACTGCCTTGGCTCACGCCCACGCGCAAACCCTCTTGATCCACTTGCGCAAAGTGAGTGACTTTGGATTGCGGTGGCAACAGCAAACCCAGCTCCAACTGCACCAGCGTGCGTGTGAAATCCACATCGCGCGCACGTGCGGGTGATGCATTGGTGAAGGTCATGTCCACGTCACCGCGTTGGATGGCCGCAATGATTTCAGCCACGCGCGCAAACTCCACCACCTGCACTGGCACACCGAGTTGCTGACCCATCGACTGGCCCAAGGACAAAGCCACCCCAGCCCGCTCGCCGGTTTGGGGGTTGATCACCAAGGAGGTAGGGCTGCCGGGGTAGACCCCAACACGCAAGGTGCCGCTTGGCGCCAAAGCTTGGCGGGCTTGTGCGAACTGCCCTGCAGACAGCGCAAGCGGGTTCGCAGATGCCGTTGGGCTCGTTGGCGCAGCAGGCGCCAATGCACACGCCGTGAGGCACAGCGCCCAGAGCAATGAAGCCACACGCAAGCAGGTGAACATGCGAACAGCCAATCAGTCGATGTACTTCAAACCCGCTGCCGCCAGAGGTTCGCGCATTTTGTACATGTCCAGACCCAAGACGCCAGCGGCCAGCTTGGCGCGCTTTTCGCCTTCGTTGGCTTCGCGCGCCTGGGCGGTGGCGAGGGTTTTGGCGGCCATGGCTTGGGGCACGCAGACCACGCCATCGTCATCGGCCACGATGGCGTCGCCGGGTTGAATCAGCATCCCGGCACACACCACGGGAATGTTCACCGAACCCACGGTCGCCTTGATGGTGCCTTTGCTGCTGATGGCTTTGCTCCAGACCGGAAAGCCCATGCGGGTGAGCTCTTTCACATC
>CANFMK010000024.1 GCA_947448325.1 Comamonadaceae bacterium | reverse complement strand
GCAAAACCCTTGACCTGGTGCAACAAGCGGTTGGCGCCCGCCACATCGTCTTTGCGCAGCAAATCGGTGATGAGCGGGATGTCGGTGCTCAAGGTTTTGTGCAGCGTTTTGAGCAGCGACAGAAAACCGGCTTCGTCACCAATGAATTCCAGGCCACGCTCCACAGAGAGGTAGGCAAAAGCAGAGGGCGTGGGCATGGTTTGACGAGGTGAAATCGGGGGGGTTGTAACAAATTGCTTCCGCTTCAGATTTTAACCAAGCAATTCGGCCAATCCCCCGGCGGGCTCAAAACGGCGATTGCGAAAATGCAAACGAGATGGGCCGGGCAGGGCACGCGCCTTGATGGAATGCCGCTCGTCTCCCGGGTAACAAATCACCCGCATGCCTTCTTGGTCAAAGGGTTCAGGCTGAATGGTCGGCGGCTTTTGACTTTGCGCAGCGGCCAGAGCGCTGGCCGCGCTGCTGTAACGATTCAGGTGGGACAGGCTCATGATTTGCGGCGGCGCCAACTCGATGTCGCCGTTCCAATAGCGTGTCAGTGCTTCGCGTGGGGCCAGCCAAACACTTTCGGTGGTTTCATGGTTGTCGTGGGCGGCAATTTGGTCTTGGGGGGCATGGGCCAGGAAAAACCGGGTGTCAAAGCGCTTGTTGGTGACCGACGGCACGCGCGGCGTGATCCAGCGTGACCAAGGAACCAAAGCCTCAGTGTGCAAAGTCAAATTCAATTGGGTGAGCAAGGAGGTGAAGGCCAGACCTTGACTCAGGTGCTGGCGTGCCGCAGCCAAGGTGTCGGCGTGCGACTGGCCCGCGGCCGAATGGGCCAACAAGACGCTGGACTCTTCAAAGGCTTCGCGCAGGGCCGCCACAAACAGGCTGGCGGCTTTGACCTCGGGCAGATCGGCCTCGCCCAGTTGGGCGTGCAGGGCCGCCGCAGGGCGATCCAAACGCTGCAGCAGATCGGGGTGGGCATCGGCCGCATCCAATTTGCCGCCAGGAAACACAAAGGCGCCTCCCAATACCGAGGAGGCGGCGTGCCGTTTGAGCAGCAGCACTTCCAGGCCGGTGGGGCCGTCGCGCAGCATGACCACGGTGGCCGAGTCCAAAGGGGGGGTGGTCACAACGTCTGAATTGATTTGCATGGGGTGTGTTTCCTGATCGGCTGTCAAACTGGCTACATAAAGAGACGGGGTTTGCGCCTATATTGCAGCCATGGCCTCAGGCTATCAGAGTTGCGGCCCATTGCCATCTTGGCGTGGCACCTCGGCGTCAGGCCCTCTTTTTTTATTTGAAAGATCACAACATCATGAGTCTCGATTTCAAAGGCCGCGTGGCCATCGTCACTGGCGCAGGCGGCGGTTTGGGCAAACAACACGCTTTGGCCTTGGCCGCACGCGGCGCCAAAGTGGTGGTGAACGATTTGGGCGCTGATGTGCATGGTGATGGCGGCTCAGTCAGCGCGGCCCAAGCCGTGGTGGACGAGATTCGCGCCAGCGGCGGCGAAGCCATGGTCAACGGCGCCTCGGTGACCGATTTTGAAGCCGTCAAAGCCATGGTGCAGCAGACCATGGACGCCTGGGGCCGGGTGGATATTTTGGTGAACAACGCCGGCATCTTGCGCGACAAGAGCTTTGCCAAAATGGAAATGGCTGATTTCCGTCTGGTGATGGATGTGCACGTGATGGGAGCGGTGCATTGCACCAAGGCCGTATGGGCCATCATGCAGGCCCAAAACTACGGCCGGGTGGTGTTGACCACCTCGTCCAGCGGCTTGTATGGCAATTTTGGTCAAGCCAATTACGGCGCCGCCAAAATGGCCTTGGCCGGCCTGATGCAAACCTTGTCGATCGAGGGTGAAAAGCACGGCATCCGCGTCAACTGCTTGGCACCCACAGCCGCCACCCGCATGACCGAAGGCTTGATGCCGCCCGAAGTGCTCCAGGCCTTGCAACCGCAAGCCGTGGTGCCCGCCATGCTGGTCATGGCCAGCGAAGACGCGCCCAACCGCACCATTTTGTGCGCGGGCGCAGGCAGTTTTGAGGCTGCACACATCACCTTGACGCAAGGCCTGCACCTGGGCGTGCATGACGACACGGCCGAGCAATTGGCCGCTGCTTTGGCGCAGGTCAAAGACCCGGCGGGCCAAATCGTGCCTTTGAGCGGTTCGGCCCAGGGTGGCCATGAGATCGCCATGGCGTTGGCGGCGCACAAGGCGTGAGGCGCTAGGGCGTAAAAAAACGCCCTCCGGCTTAGCCAAAGGGCGTGAACCTGTCACCAGGTCAGGCAACTGCACAATGCACTGAGGATTCAGTATACTGTATTTTTATACAGTATTTTTGTGCGGTATTTTCTGCACTGTTGCCAGCAGTCAGCGTCACTCAGGACTCAAAAGGCGCTGCGCCTGGCGCAGTTTGTCTTTCTTGTTCGGTCGTTTGCCTTTGATGCCCCCTGTGGGGTCGTTGGCCGTGCCTGTCGGGTGGGGTGCATCGGCCACGGCGGTGTCAGGGGTTTGGGGTTCAAAGCCAGGCAGCACTTCGCGCGGCACCGAAATGCTTTGGCGTTTTTCAATCAAGCGCCAGTGGGCTTCGGTTTCGGGGCCCACAAAGCTGACGGCCAAGCCGCTGTGACCGGCGCGGCCGGTGCGCCCGATGCGGTGGGTGTAGTCCACGGCTGAACGGGGTAAATCAAAATTCACCACCACCGGCAACTCTGAAATGTCCAAGCCGCGTGAGGCCACGTCGGTGGCGATCACCACTTTCACCCGCGAGGCTTTGAAGTCGGCCAGTACCTGGCTGCGTTTGCCTTGGCTCAATTGGCCGTGAAACGGTTCGGCGTTGATGCCGGCTTTGCGCAGTTTGGCGGCAATGATCTGGCAGGCATGTTGGGTGGCGGCAAACACCAGCACCCGTTTCCAGCCGTGGGTTTGAAACAGATGCTTGAGCAGTTGGGTGCGCTGGGGCGCCTCCACGCTGATGGCGCGTTGCACGATGTCGGGGGCGGTACCGGCGAGAGGCAACACATCGATTCGCACCGGGTCGGTCAGCAGCGCGTCGGCCAGGCTTTGCACGGCTGGGGCAAAGGTGGCGGAGAACAGCAGGTTCTGACGCTGCGCGGGCAGGCTTTGCAAAATAGCTTGCAACTCGTCTTGAAAGCCCAAGTCCAGCAACTTGTCGGCTTCGTCCAGCACCAACACTTGGACCTGCGACAGGTTAACGGCATTTTTGCTCAGCAAATCCAGCAAGCGGCCAGGCGTGGCCACCACCACATCGGCCCCGCCGCGCAAACCCATCATTTGCGGATTGATCGACACACCGCCAAACACCACGGTGATTTTCAAGTTCGTCGGCAGTTGCACTGCCAAGCTGCGCAAGGTTTCACCCACTTGCACCGCTAACTCGCGTGTGGGCACCAGCACCAGGCTGTGAACCGCGCGGGGCGTGCCCCTTGGCCATTGGCGCGGTTGGCGCAGCAGCAACTCCAGCACCGGCAGGGCGTAGGCCGCGGTTTTGCCTGAGCCGGTCTGGGCGCTGGCTTGCACATCGACGCCTTGCAACACCGCTGGGATGGCCAGGGTTTGGATGGGCGTGGGCGCTGGGTAGTCTTTGGGCTTGAGGGCTTTGAGGAGTTCTGGGCGCAGACCCAGGGAGCTGAAGGGCATAAAGTTTGAACGGAAAACGAGAACCAGTGGGAGGGATCGCGAAGACATCGTGATCGAAGGACATTGAGCCCAAGCATAGACGCATAATCGAGACAAAGACCGCCAGCGCTGCACGATTGCAGCCTCATCCCCAGAAAGTCCCATGAAAAAAACATTTCTCTTGCAAGTGGAGGGCAAAAACCCTGACCGCATTCTTGAAGCCGTGAAGCACGAAGTGCGCAAATACGCGCGCCGCGAAGGCCGTAAAGCCGTGCCCGAAGGTTTTGATTACTGGGATTTCGATTGCCAAGTGGGTGCAAGCTCTGAAGTGGCCGAAGCGGCCACCTTTGCCCAAGTGGTGCCTTTGATCGATGTCGTCGCCAAATCCGGTGCTGCCAGTTGCTATGTCGAGGTTCTTTCTAAGCCGGTGCTTCGATTGCGCAAGCCGCAGCTGCAAGGCGAATCAGGTCTGGAATCGCCCAAGCCGGCTGATCCCCAAACTTGACCCGAAGCACACCCCCAAGGCCCTGATGACCACCAAGATTGAAGCCCTGATGGACACCATCCGCGAGATGGAGCACGAGATCGAGTTGGAGTTGCAGCGCCGCCGGACGGGACTGAAAGCCGATTTCGAGGCGCAGAAGGTGCGCTTTGAGCAAGAGGTGCTGGCCCAGCATGCACGCTTCAAAATGGGCCTGCTCAAATACATGCTCAGCTCGGACATCAAAAGCCTGTTGTCGGCGCCGCTGATTTATGCGGTGTTTTTGCCGATGGTGCTGTTTGACCTGTTCGTTTGGGTCTATCAGTGGGTGTGCTTTCCTCTTTACGGCTTGGCGCGGGTTGAGCGCGCACCGTACTTTGTGTTTGACCGGGTGCATCTGGGTTATCTGAACATCGTTGAAAAAATCAACTGTGCCTACTGCTCCTATGGCAACGGCTTGATTGCCTACGCGCGTGAGGTGGTCGGTCAGACCGAACAATATTGGTGCCCCATCAAACATGCGCGCAAGGTCTTGCATGCACACCCTTACTACATGGGTTTTGTGGATTTTGGCGATGCCCAGGCTTACCGCGATGAACTGGCGCCGCTGCGCGAGCAACTGGCGCGCTTGAAGGACAAAGTGGCGCAGATGGAAAAACCAACAGGGCCTTAAGCCCATGCCACAATAAGAGCATGAACCAAAGAAAAGGCATTATTTTGGCGGGTGGTTCGGGGACGCGCTTGTACCCGGTGACGCAGGCGGTGAGCAAGCAGCTCATGCCGGTCTATGACAAACCCATGGTGTACTACCCCTTGGCCACGCTGATGCTGGCCGGGATTCGCGATGTGCTTTTGATCAGCACGCCGCAAGACACGCCCCGTTTCAGCGAGTTGCTGGGCAATGGCCACCAGTGGGGCATGAACATCAGCTATGCGGTGCAACCCAGCCCGGATGGCCTGGCCCAAGCCTTCGTCATTGGCAAAGAATTTGTCGGTAACCACCCCAGCGCCCTGGTGTTGGGAGACAACATTTACTACGGCCATGACCTGGTGCGTTTGCTGCGCAGCGCCGATGCCCGCACCCACGGCGCCAGCGTGTTTGCTTACCATGTGCACGACCCTGAGCGCTACGGCGTGGTGGCGTTTGACGAGGCGCAGCGCGCCGTCAGCATCGAAGAAAAACCCCAGCAGCCGAAAAGCAATTACGCCGTCACCGGACTGTACTTTTACGACCAGCAGGTCTGCGACATCGCGGCGCAGATTCAACCTTCGGCTCGGGGCGAGTTGGAAATCACCGATGTGAACCGCGTTTATTTGGAGCAGGGCGAGCTCAATGTGGAGATCATGGGACGCGGTTACGCCTGGCTGGACACCGGCACCCATGACAGTCTGCATGAAGCGGCTGGTTTCATTGCCACTTTGCAAAAACGCCAAGGTCTGATGGTGGCTTGCCCCGAAGAAATTGCCTTCGCCCAAAAATGGATCAAAGCCGAAGACGTGGCGCGATTGGCTGCGCCCTTGGCCAAAAACGGTTACGGGCAGTACCTGTTGAACCTCATCAAATAAGAATCGCGCTGAATGGCTTACACCGTTATCCCGACGAAAATCCCCGATGTCCTGATCCTGCAACCCCAGGTGTTTGGCGATGCACGAGGTTTTTTTTTAGAAAGCTTCAACGCCCGTGACTTTGCCCAAGCCACCGGCTTGGACGTGCAGTTTGTGCAAGACAACCACAGCAAATCAGCGCGTGGCGTGCTGCGGGGTCTGCATTACCAAATTGAACATGCGCAGGGCAAATTGGTGCGTGTGGTGCAAGGTGAGGTGTTTGATGTGGTGGTCGACCTGCGCCGCAGTTCAAACACTTTTGGCCAATGGGATGGCGTGCATTTGACTGCCGACAACCACCGGCAATTGTGGGTGCCACCGGGTTTTGCGCACGGGTTTGTGGTGCTCAGTGACAGCGCTGAATTTCTGTACAAAACCACCGACTACTGGTACCCGGCGCACGAGCGCAGCCTGCTGTGGAACGACCCGGCCCTTGGGATTGACTGGCCGATCGACTTTTCGCCTTTGCTGGCGGCCAAAGATGTGGCGGGCCTGCCTTTGGCCCAAGCGACCTGCTTTGAATGAGTCACTTCAGCCTGCCTGATCGCGCCACACGCCGGCAGGTGTTGGTGTGGTCTCTGGCGAGCACAGTGGCTTTGAACGCCGATGCGCAAACGCCGACCTGGCTTTCCAAACCCATCAAACTGATCGTCGCCTACCCACCAGGCGGGGTGAGTGACACCGTGGCCCGTTTGCTGGCCGATCGTTTGGCGCAGCGCCTGAATACCCCGGTGGTGGTGGAGAACAAAGCCGGTGCCAGCGGAGCCGTGGGGGTCAACGCGGTGGCCAAATCTGCGCCAGATGGCACCACCTTGGGGTTTTCGGCGTTGAGTCCTTTGACGCTCAGTCCGCATCTGAGCAAACCCTTGTTCGATCCGCTGCAAGACATCGCCCCCGTTTGCGGCGTGATGACCTCGCCCGTATTGCTGCTGGCGACCAGCGCCACCCCAGTCATTGATTTCAAAGGCCTGCTGGCTGCGGCCAAAGCCCAGCCCGGTGCGCTGAGGTGGGCCTCTTCAGGTGCGGCGTCCCTGGGGCACGTGATGCTGGAGCAGCTGCAAGCCGGTGCGCAGATCCACTTCACGCACATTCCCTACAAGGGCGGTGGGCAGCAAATCACCGATGCGCTGAGTGCGCAGGTCGAGTTGCTCTCGGTGAACAGCTCAGCGGCTGTGCTGCAACACATCCAAGCCGGCAAACTGCGTGCTTTGGCCATCGGTTCGCCTACGCGCTTGGCGAGTTTGCCGCAGGTGCCAACATTGGCCGAATGTGGTTTTGCGGCGGCCAATCTGAGTTCGCAGTTCGGCATTTTCGCGCCCGCTGGAACACCTGCAGCCGTCTTGGAGCGTTGGAACACCGAGATTCAAGCGGTGCTCAAACTGCCCGCACTGCGAGAGCGGTTGAGCGCCGCTGAGTGTTTGCCCTTGAGAGCCAGCGTGGCTGAGTTCAGCCGCAGCGTGGCGCAAGAATATGAGGCCATGGGCCGTGTCGTCAAAGCCGCCCGTATCGTGGGCGAGTCCTGAAATTGAAACCCAAGGAGTTGTGATGCATTTGCTTTTGAAATCACCCGCAGCCTCTGTGCTGAGCTTGCTGTGCGCTAACTTGATGATGGCCAGCGCGGTTCACGCCCAAGACGCGTTCGCAGACCGTTTTGTCGGCGACTTGGGCGGGGCCGCTTATGCGACGGTGTCACCGATCAAAAGCCGAGACACCACGGTCACCGCCTTGCCCTATGTGTATGGCGATTGGGGACGCACCTTTGCCCGCGTGGACACCTTGGGTGTGAAAGCTTTGCCGCTGGGCAGGGGTCACTTAGAGGGTGTTGTGCGCGTCAGTCAAGAAGGATGGAATGCCGACACGGCTGCGCTGCGGGGATTGAAAAACCGCAGCAACCCCTTGCCGGTGGGCATCGGCACTTTTCAGCGCACGGCCGTGGGCGGTGTATTTCTGTATGCGCTGCATGACGTGAATTCCGGCGGCAATTTACTGGAAGCCACTTACGGCGCTCGGTTTGAAATGGCCGGTGTCAAGTTCTATCCACAGGTTGGACTGGAGTACCGCAGCCGCGCCTATGTGCAGCATCTGTATGGTGTGACGGCGCAAGAGGCGGCGGCCAATCAAACCGCGGGTGGCAGCCTCACCGCGTACCAGGCCAGTGCCTCGACCGTGCCGATGCTTGGTTTGGCGGCCACTGTGCCCATCACCGGGCCCTGGGCTTTGCAATTGCAGTGGCGCCACAAGTGGCTGGACAGCTCCCTCAAGGGCAGTCCCTTGGTCGGCGTGAACAGTCAAAACTCAGGCTTTGCGGCGCTGACTTACACCTTCAAGTAAGCGCGTTCAAGCCCAGAAGATCCGCCGTATCAGTTGGTGAAAGCCTTCAGGCTTGAATCACAGCGGCCTTGAGGCTGTGCAGTTGTTCACGCGTGAGGCGGTTGCCATGCTGACCCACCACCTGCGCGGCGGCGCGATTGGCCAGTTGTGCGGCCACTTCGGCGCTGTGGCCGTGGGTGATCGCGTACAAGAAGCAGCCCGCAAACATGTCGCCCGCACCATTGGTGTCCACGGCTTTGACCGGTGTGGCGAGGACGTGCAGGCTGCGCCCGCCCTGCAAAATTTCGCTGCCTTGCGCGCCTTGCGTCAGGCACACGGTGTGGGCCAGGGTTTGCAGCTGCGTGCGAATCGCCGCCAAGTCTTGCGTACCACACCAGACCTGAGCTTCTTCCAGGTTGCAAAACAAATAGTCCACGCCTTGGCCCAGCATCGCATCCAGGCCTGCGCGGCAAAATTGGATCATGCTCACATCACTGAGCGTCAGCGCCAAAGGCACTCCAGCGGTCACGGCCATGGCGCGACCGGCCAATGCGGCCTGCAAACCCGTGGGTGAAGCGGCCAAATAGCCTTCCATGTAATAGATTTTGGATTTGGCAATCGCCTGGGGTTGCAATGCTTGGCTGTCCAGCTCCGCAGAAACACCCAAGAAAGTGCACATGGAGCGTTCGGCGTCTGGCGTGACCAAGACCATGCAGCTGCCGGTTTGGCCCTCTTGGGCCCGGGTGTGGGTCAGGTTGGTGTGCACGCCCCAGGTTTGCAGGTCTTGTGTGTAAAAGTCACCCAACTCATCGTCGGCCACTTGGCAGGAGTAAAAGGCTTGGCCGCCCAACTGGGCCAAAGCCACCACGGTGTTACCGGCCGAACCACCGCCCGTGCGCCGAGGCGTGTGGCTTTTGACGTGGGCCAACAATTCGGCACGGCGCGCCGTATCGATCAAGGTCATGTGGCGCTTGTCCACCCCCATGGCTTGGAGTTGGCTGTCAGAGACTTCGTATTCGGAATCAACCAAGGCATTGCCAATGGCGTAGAGGTGGTAGTGGGACATGACGCAAATCAAACAAGTAAAGCTGCGAGTTTAAGTCCTGCTCCGTTTTGTGGGCACGGAAACGCCAAGCCACGGCGTGGTAGGGCCAGGCAAGGCAGGTAAAATCAAGGGGCTAAGCAGGTGCTAAGGCAGTTATTAAAATTTAAGGCTACGTCGATGAAGCGCGAATATTTCTCCTCCTTTAAACACGACCGCCGCTCGCAAGAGCCTCGAACGGGTCATTGCATCGCATTGGTCGATGCCCGATTTTTGGTTTGGCTGGCTCAGCAAAGTGCCCATGGGGTAGCGGGCGAAATGGTTAACCGCCAAGCCTTGATGAGCCACTTGTCCCAAGCCATGGTGCAGGCGGGCTTGGAGGTGGACTTGGTGCGTGTCTACTGGTACACCGACCGGGCCGATGGCTTTTTTTGGGACGACCAAATCGTGCGTTGGGTGCAAACCCATGATGTGGATGGCGGCGCCTCCATGCTGCGCACCTTGGGGCAAGACTTGGCCCAGCTGGCACAAAACCAAGCGGTTGATCATGTGCTGATCGCCACCGACGACGAGCGCTTTTTGAGCGATATCGATGCGGCGCAATTGCGTGGACTGAGTGTGCATGTGTTGGCCGACGAGAGCGCTCGCAACATGCCGCAGATGATGAAGAGTGACCCGGGTTGGGGTCGTGTGCTGGCCCAAGCAGATCGCCGTGTGGTGATCAGTGCGCAAGCTTTGACTGAGATGCTGCAAGGCAAACTGCCTGCCAGCTTGATGGCATTGCCCCACGGTGCCACCACCGCACCGGCGGAAAATTTGGACGAAGTGCGCCAGGTCATTACCGAGGTGATCACGGCCTGGTGGGATGAAGAGCCCGAAGACTTGCGCGAAGACCTGCGTGACGCCCTCCAAGTCAGTCGGGGTGTCCCCCAAGAAGTGGACCGGCAGTTGCTGCTGCGTATGCGCCAGCGCTTGACCCGCGCTTTGAGTTTTAATGAGAAAAAATTGCTGCGCGAAGTGTTGCGCAATGTGGTGATGGGGACTGGCACCGCCTCAGCAGGGCCACTCACCCAGAGCGTGCCTGCAGATATCGATAATGGCGCATGAATAGCCCCCGGCGGGGCTAAGCTCACTCGCTTTATTCGGCTGAATAGGTCCGATAACCCCGTTGGTTGAGGCATTGGGTGATGATTTTTTCCTGCACGGCATTTTCTTTGTAGGACGACCAACCCATTCCCATCCCGCCGCCGCCCAGTGCCCCAGCCGCCATGAAAGGGGCAGAGGGCACATACAAAGCATGCATGATCGCCGTGGCTACGCCCACAGTGGCCACGGCACCGCTGCCAGCGCCAAGAGCGGTATTGGCCAATTTGTCCTGGTTCAAATCATAATTTCGCGCCAAGCTCACGCAATGCGCAGAGTCTCTGTCGAAGCGGGCTGGGTTGCGAATGCTGCTGGTGTCCACCACCACGTTCACAGAAGAGCATCCAGCCAATGAGAGCAAGACGCCAAGGGCCAGAAATTTGAGGGTGATGGAGAGAAGGTGCATGCTGTGGCTTCCGAAAACCTGATGATCTACATCCGGTATCGGCAGCAAACAGCAAAAGTTGAGGACGCAACTGTCAATGCCCGCCGTGTTTCTTCTCTTCTTTTTTCTCTTCTTTCGGTGCCGACTCTTTGTTCGGGTCGACGCGCACAATTTTGCAAGTTTTCTTGGCAGGTTCAGACGCTGTGGCAGGGGCTTCGGTGCAGACCTTTTCCACTTTGTAAGCCCAGGCGGTGCTTGCGCTGCAACAAGCCAGGACGATGAGCAAGATGATCCCTGCGGGCAGAGTCAGGCTTGCAAGATGACGGTCACGGTCAATCCAACGTGAGGAGGGCACTTTTTCAATCCTTTCTTTCCAAGAGGCCAGCCTGTGGGTCAGGTGTGTTGAACCTGGTTCTGAATCATGCGTTGCGCCAGTGAATTTACGCTGTGCGGCGACAAATCGTCAGCAGTGAAAACCCGAGTAGGGTCTGCAGCCGTTTGAGCGTGGCGTATCGATCGCTTGTAAAAGTGATCGTAATGTTCGGTGAGCAATTCCATGACCAAGGTCGCAAAGTCCTTTTGCGCCACCAGGGCTTTCCAGCGGTCCACGCGTTCTTGTCCACAGTTGATTTTGAGGCGATCCAAGTGCACATTGAGTTGAGGATCGTCAAATAAATACGCATAGTCGCGCAGCAAAAACTCAACCCGCGCTTGCAAGCTGGCGTTCACGCTGAGCCAGGGGCTGCGGTTCATCTTCTCAAACAAGGTGTCGGGCAGCTGCACCTGGCCGATGCGTTTGCTTTCAGCCTCCACATACACCGGGCGCTGTGGGTCCATGCGCGAAAGGGTGTCGAGCAAATGCGTATCGAACATTTTTTGCGAAGGCTGGGGGGTGCTGGGCAACTCGCCCAACACCGAGCCCTTGTGCGCAGCCAAGCCTTCCAGGTCCAGCACCTGCTGGCCTTGCGCCGCTAGCGCATGCAAGATTTTGGTTTTGGCGCAGCCGGTGGGGCCAGAGACGACTTCGAAATGAAACTGCTGGGGCAGGTGGGCCAGCTCGGCCATCACGAAACTGCGCCAAGCCTTGTAGCCACCCTCCAGCCTTTGAGAAGCCCAGCCCACTTGCCGCAAGATGTGGTTGAAAGCGCCGCTGCGCTGTCCGCCGCGCCAGCAATACACCAGCGGCGTCCAGCCCCGAGGATGCGCTTGAAACTGTTCTTGAATATGCCGTGCCACATTGATGGCCACCAACGCAGCACCGACCTTGCGAGCTTCAAAGGGTGAGACTTGTTTGTACAGCGTGCCCACACGGGCGCGCTCATCGTCATACAACACCGGGCAATTGATCGCACCAGGGATGTGGTCGTGCGCAAATTCCGAGGGCGAGCGGGCGTCGATGATGGCGTCAAAACGACGCAGTTCGGCGAGAGAGGCGAGGGTATGATCGACGTTCATTGTTGAAATTGATTGTATATGTCCGATACCCAGCACCCCAGCCCACCCGTGCGTTTGACCGAGTTCAGCCATGGCGGTGGTTGCGGTTGCAAAATTGCCCCGGCCATTTTGTCGCGCTTATTGCAAAACAGCGTGCTGCCGATGATCCCGCCGCAACTCTTGGTGGGCACTGAGACCAGCGACGATGCCGCGGTTTACCAAATCAACGACAGCCAGGCGATCATCGCCACCACCGATTTTTTCACCCCCATCGTTGACGATCCGTTCGACTTTGGCCGCATTGCCGCGACCAATGCCTTGTCGGATGTGTACGCCATGGGCGGCACACCGCTGTTTGCGTTGGCGATTGTGGGCATGCCGCTGGGCCAACTTTCCGAGGAATCGATTCGCCAAATTTTGGCGGGTGGACAGTCGGTGTGTGCGGCTGCAGGCATTCCGATTGCAGGCGGTCACAGCATCGACACGCTGGAGCCGATTTACGGCCTGGTGGGCATTGGCCTGGTGCACCCGGCGCAGATCAAACGCAACAGCGCAGCCCAGGCCGGCGATGTGCTGATTTTGAGCAAACCCTTGGGTGTGGGCATGTTGTCGGCGGCACTCAAGAAGGGCGCTCTTTCGGCTGAAGCTTACGCCGAGATGGTGCGCTACACGACCCAGCTCAACACACCCGGCACAGCCTTGTCCCAGTTACCGCAGGTGCACGCCATCACCGATGTCACTGGTTTTGGCTTGGCCGGGCATTTGCTTGAAGTGTGCCGAGGCTCGGGCCTCACCGCCCAGGTTGATTTTGCAGCCGTGCCTTGCATCCCTGAAGCGCTGCAGATCGCGCAAAGCGGCACGGCCACCGGCGCCTCGCCGCGCAACTGGAGCGGCTATGGTCATGAAGTGGTGCTGCCCGCAGGCTTTGCCGACTGGCAGCGCAACCTGTTGACCGACCCGCAAACCAGCGGTGGTTTGTTGATCACCTGCGCCCCTGAGGCGGTGAACGACGTCATGGCGATCTTGCAAACCCAAGGGTTTGGGCAAGCGGCGGTGGTGGGTCAACTGCAAGCTGGCCCTGCGCAGTTGCGGGTGGTTTGAGCATCGCTCGGCGGCGCAGTGCCCACTGACTCAACATCGTCGTCCGTTTAAACTAGCGCCCTGTGAATAAAGACTTCTCTAACACCGATTCTTCTCGCACTTCATGGCTGATCCTGGCGGCTTTGTGGGCCTTGCTGATCTTGCTGGCCATGGTGCGCCCCTTGGCGGTGCCCGACGAAGGCCGCTACGCCGAAGTGGGGCGCTGGATGCTGCAGTCCGGCGACTGGCTGGCACCGCGCTTGAACGGCATTCCCTTTTTCCACAAGCCACCTTTGCTGCACTGGTTGCAAGCGAGCAGCATGGCGCTGTTGGGTCAGCATGTCTGGGCTGCGCGCCTGGTGCCGGCGCTCAATGCCGGCTTGATGATGGCTGCGCTGTATCTGTGTGCCCGTCATTGGGCAGGAGAGGGCATTGCCCGCCGCGCCATGGTCATGCTCGGCACCAGCTTGACGTTTTTGGCCGGAGGCCAGTATGTCAACCATGACATGCTGGTGGCCACCTGGATCGGTATCGCGATTTGGTTGTTTGGCTTGTCTTTCCTGCACGGTGAGCGCCCGCATGCGGGGCTGGCGCGCTGGGGTTTTGTGGCTTGCGCATTGGGCGTGCTGTCCAAAGGCTTGATCGGTCTCGCCTTGCCCGGCTTGGTGATTTTCGTGTGGTTGATGGGGTCGGGGCAGGCCAAAAAAATGCTCAGCTTTCCGTGGTTCAGCGGCTTGTTGATATTTGCCGTCTTGGCCGCGCCCTGGTTTGTGCTGGCGCAGCACCAATTTCCCGGCTTGTTCGACTATTTGTTTGGTGCGCAGCAGTTTGGGCGTTACACAGGCACTACTTTCAACAATGCACAAGGCTGGTGGTTTTACGGCGTGGCCTTGTTGTTGCTGTTTTTCCCTTGGTTGTTTCTGGTGCTGGCGCAAGTGGGACGCGCAGCGCAGGTCAACCCTCAAGTGGACCGACGCGTCTTCACCTTGGCCTGGGTCTGGGTCTTGGCCATCTTGATTTTCTTTTCCATCCCACGCTCCAAATTGGTGGGCTACATCTTGCCCGTGATGCCGCCGCTGGCCTTGTTGGCCGCTTGGGGTTGGGAACGCGCGCTAGGGCACTGGCGGCATGCGCCCAAACTGTGGGCGGGCCTGGTGGGCCTGGCTTTGTCCATTGCGGTGATCACCAACTTCATGGTTGAGCGTGTGACCCGCGATCGCTACACCATCGATATCGCACCCACCTTGAACTGCCTGAAGAAGCCCGGCGATACCATTTACCTGGTGGGTGGCTACCCTTATGACCTGCCATTTTTGATCCGAGCCGAGAAACAAATGGTGGTGATCCAAGATTGGCCGACTATGCGCAAATCCGCGGGTGACAACTGGCGACGTGAGTTGTTTGAAGGCGCTGACTTTGATGCTCGAGCTGGCGAAGTTCTGAAGACCCCTGAGGTTTTGCCTGCTGCCAGCCAGCAAGCCGGCCACTGGCTGGTTGCACCTCGCCAGCATGCGCCAGCCGATGACCTTCAAGGCTGGACGCTGGTCAAGCCTGGCGTGGGCTGGTCCTTGTACCGTTCCACCCCGCCGGGTGTGGACATGGCACCCATGCTGGCGCGTTGTGCTGTGGTGGCGCCATGAGTGAGTCCTTGGTATGGCCAAGCACTCTGGAGCAGCTGACCTACAGCTTGTACCGGTTTTCGGCCTATGCCTTACTCAACTGGGCCGACGACGCGGCCATCTTGGCTTTCATGTTTTGTTGAAATGAATTTTCCACATGTCTTCGGCCAGCTCTGACACAGAATTTGCAGCATCCACCGGGCCACTGGCCGGTTTGAAAGTGGTGGAGCTGGGTCAGTTGATTGCGGGTCCCTTTGCCGCCAAAACACTGGGTGATTTTGGCGCGGATGTCATCAAGATCGAGCCGCCCGTGACCGGCGACCCGTTGCGTCAATGGCGCTTGATGAAGGACGGCACCTCGGTGTGGTGGCAGGTGCAGTCGCGCAACAAACGCTCGTTGGCTCTGGACCTGAAAGATGCGGCCGCGCAAGACATCGTGCGCCAGTTGGTCCAAGATGCCGATGTGCTGATCGAAAACTTTCGACCGGGTGCGATGGAAGCTTGGGGCTTGGGACCTGAAGCCCTGCTGACTTTGAACCCGCGCCTGATCATGCTGCGCATCAGCGGCTACGGCCAGAGCGGCCCTTACCGTGACAAGCCTGGCTTTGGTGTGGTGGCCGAGGCCATGAGCGGCCTGCGCCATTTGACCGCCGAGCCAGGCCGTGTGCCGGTGCGGGTGGGTGTGAGCATTGGCGATACCCTGGCCTCGCTGCATGGTGTGATGGGCATTTTGATGGCGCTGCACGAACGCGAGCGCAGTGGTTTGGGCCAGGTGATCGATGTGGCTTTGTACGAAGCCGTCTTCAATTGCATGGAAAGTTTGCTGCCCGAGTACAGCGCCTTTGGCGCGGTGCGCGAGGCGGCTGGCAGCGCCTTGCCCGGCATTGCCCCCAGTAACGCCTACCGCTGCGCCGACGGTGGCTACGCCTTGATTGCCGGCAATGGCGACAGTATTTTCAAACGCTTGATGAGCACCATGGGCCGTATGGACCTGGGCAACGATCCCGCGCTGGCGGACAACGCCGGGCGTGTGGCGCGTGTGGCCGAGATCGATGCGGCCATCGGCGCCTGGACGGCCCAGCTCAGCGTCAGCGAGGTGCTCGCGGCTTTGGACAGAGCAGCGGTGCCCGCAGGCCGTATTTACACCGTGGCCGACATCGCCGCCGACCCGCACTACCAAGCGCGCGGCATGCTGCAATCGGTGCACATGAACGACGGTAGCGAATTGAAGGTGCCTGGCATCGTGCCCAAACTCTCGCGCACCCCGGGCAGTCACCGGCGCAACGCGCCCACCCTGGGCCAGGACAGCGACGCCGTGCTGCGCGAAGTCGGACTCACCGAGGCGCAAATTCAGGCGCTCAAAGACAAAGGGATTGTGGGCTGAAGTCAGCCGCGCGTTGCGTGCCGGCGGGAAAGAAAAAGGGTTCTCAATCCTTGACTGAGAACCCTTTGGGAGGTGGTGCCGATGACCGGAATCGAACTGGTGACCTACGCGTTACGAGTGCGTTGCTCTACCAACTGAGCTACATCGGCGTGATTTCAATTATACGTTTGCGTGGTAAGCGGTGACCCGATCCACTTCGTTCTTGGAGCCCAAAATCACACTGACGCGCTCATGCAATTGCGTGGGTTGAATGTCCAAAATTCGCTGATGACCGTTGGTCGATGCACCACCGGCTTGCTCGATCAGCCAGCTCATCGGGTTGGCCTCATACATGAGGCGCAGCTTGCCCGGCTTGTTGGGTTCGCGCTGGTCCCAGGGGTACATGAAGACGCCGCCACGCATCAAAATGCGGTGCACATCGGCCACCATGCTGGCGATCCAGCGCATATTGAAGTTCTTGCCGCGCACGCCGTCTTGGCCTTGCAGGCATTCGTCCACATAGCGTTTCACGGGCGGCGCCCAGTGGCGCATATTGCTCATGTTGATGGCAAATTCTTGCGTGTCTTCAGGCACTTTCACATGCTCTTGGGTCAGTACAAAAGAGCCTTGTTCGCGGTCCAAGGTGAACATCACCACACCGTCACCCACGGTCAGCACCAGCATGGTTTGCGGGCCATAAACACAGTAGCCTGCAGCCACCTGTTTGGCGCCGGCTTGCAAGAAGTCTTGCTCGCTCACGCCAGCACCGCCTTCTGGTTTTTGCAACACACTGAAGATGGTGCCGATGCTCACATTCACGTCGATGTTGCTGGAGCCATCCAAAGGGTCAAACAACAGCAGGTATTCGCCCTGCGGGTAGCGGTTGGGCACGACGTAAATGCTGTCCATTTCTTCGGAGGCCATGGCCGCCAAATGGCCGCCCCACTCATTGGCTTCGATCAGCACTTCGTTGGCAATGATGTCGAGCTTTTTCTGCACTTCACCTTGCACGTTTTCGCTGCCCGCGCTGCCCATCACATCACCCAGGGCGCCTTTGTTGACGGCGTGGCTGATGCCTTTGCAAGCGCGCGCCACCACTTCGAGCAGCAGGCGCAATTGGGCCGGGATCTTGCCGCGTTCGCGTTGTTCTTCGACCAAGTAGCGCGAGAGGGAAATCGGTTGAGTCATGGTGTGTCTCTTTGAAAGGGGCTCAGTCGGCCAGGGCGCGGGTGACGACTTCACGCACGTCGTTCGACAGGTCGGCTTTGGCGGCCACGCGCTGAATGGCCAATTTCGCCGCTTCGCGATAGGCGGGTGCTAATTTGCGCCAGCGGTCCATCGCACGTGCCAGTCGTGCGGCCACTTGCGGGTTGATGGCATCGAGCTCGATCACGCGTTCGCTCCAGAACACATAGCCCGCCGCATCTGCGCGGTGAAAACCACCCGGGTTGGCGCTGCAGTAACTGAAGATCAGGCTGCGCGCCCGGTTCGGGTTGCGCAGGCTGAAGTCCGGGTGTTGCATCAGTGCCCGCACGGCAGGTAAAACTTGGCCGCCCTGGTCAGGCGCACCCGCTTGCAGCGCAAACCATTTATCGATGACCAAGGCCTCGCCTTTGAACAACGCATGAAACTGGCCCAGAGCCACTTTGGCCAAACCGTGGCCACAGATGACCAAAGCGCTCAAGGCGTTGAAACGGTCTGTCATGTTGTGCGCCTCTTTGAAGGCTTGGTAGGCCTTGCCGGGCCAGATCGCATCGCCAGCAACACGCGCAGCGATGCACAGCATGGTCAAGGCCATGCCACTCAAAGCGCGGCGGCCCACAGAGACTGCGTCAGGGCTGTAGGCGCCGACCACGCGGTGTTGTTCGTAAGCCCATTGCCAATCAGCTTGCAGCGCCAAAGCCAATTGCTGGCGCATGGCTTCGCGCACCGTATGGACTTGTTGTGGGTCCACCACCTCGAGTTGCTCGGCGATGTAACTTTCGGAAGGCAAGGTCAGGGCCAACTCTTTGAAAGCCGCGTCCAGCTCCGGATGGCGCAGGACATCGCGCATGGCGTGAATGAAAGCTTCATCCAACACCGGCGTCTGTGCGGCATCAGCGCCTGAAGCGATGAATGCCAAAGCGCGGTTCAGCGCCAGGCGTTGCCCAGCTTCCCAGCGGTTGAAAGCGTCACTGTCGTGCGCCAAAAGCAACAATTGATCGGCATCACTCAAGTGCGCTTCCAGCAGCACGGGGGCGCTGAAGTCACGCAGCAAGGAAGGCACAGGTTGGCTGGTGATGTTGGCAAAAACAAAAGTCTCACTGGCCTGCGTCAGCACCAGCGTGCGAGTGTGGCCAAAGGCTTGGGCTTCGCCCTGCAACTGCAAGGGCAGGCCGCGACCTTGCGCATCGAGCAAGCCCATGTTGACGGGGATCACAAAGGGCGCTTTCACGGTTTGGTCTGGCGTGGCGGCGCAGCTTTGCGCCAGCGTCAAGGTGTAGGTTTGCGCCTGTGCGTTGTATTCGCCATGCGCCAGCAAACGTGGCGTACCCGCTTGGGAATACCAATGCTTGAACTGCGGTAAGACGCGCGCCAATTCGGACTGCGGATTGGCGTCGGCAATGGCCTGGGCAAAATCGTCGCAGGTCACCGCCTGGCCGTCGTGCCGTGCAAAGTACAGCTTCATGCCTTGCGCAAAACCTGCGCGGCTGGACACGCCGGGGGAGCCCGCCAAGGTTTGCATCATGCGCACGACCTCTGAGCCTTTTTCGTAGATCGTCACCGAGTAGAAGTTGTTGATCTCCACATAGCTGTCAGGCCGCACAGGGTGGGCCATGGGGCCGGCGTCTTCGGCAAACTGCACCGTGCGCAAGAGGCGCACATCTTCGATGCGTTTGACGGCGCGCGCGCTGTCGCTGCCCGCCATGTCTTGGCTGAATTCCTGGTCGCGAAACACCGTCAGGCCTTCTTTGAGCGAGAGCTGAAACCAGTCGCGGCAGGTGACGCGGTTGCCCGTCCAGTTGTGGAAATACTCGTGACCCACGACTGATTCGATATTGCCAAAGTCCACATCGGTGGCAGTGGCCGGATTGGCCAGCACCAGCTTGGTGTTGAAAATGTTCAAGCCCTTGTTTTCCATCGCGCCCATGTTGAAGTCGCTGGTGGCCACAATCATGAAACGCTCCAGATCGAGCGGTAGACCAAAACGGGTCTCGTCCCAGGCCACGCTGGCCATCAGCGAATTCATCGCGTGCTCGGTTTTGTCCAGGTCGCCAGGGCGCACAAACACCTGCAGCAAATGCTCGGTACCGGTGCGGCTCAGAATGCGCTGCTCGCGGGCCACCAGCTGTCCCGCCACCAAGGCAAACAAGTAGCAGGGCTTTTTGTGCGGGTCGACCCATTGGGCAAAGTGGCGGCCTTCTTCCAAATCGCCTTGGGCCACCAAGTTGCCATTGGACAGCAGCACCGGGTAGTTGCGCTTGTCGGCGCGCAGCGTCACGGTGAAGCTGGCCATCACATCGGGACGGTCCAGGAAATACGTGATGCGGCGAAAGCCCTCGGCCTCGCATTGGGTGAAGAACGAGTCGTTGCTGACGTACAAGCCCATCAGCTTGGTGTTCTTGGCCGGATTGCAGGTGGTGAAAATTTCCAACTCAAACGGTTCGGCGCCGCTGGGCAGGTTTTCTAAAACCAGTTGCGCGCCGTCCATTTTGAAGGACGTACCCGCGCCGTTGACCATCACGCGCGCCAAGTTCAACTCGTCGCCGTCCAGGCGCAATGCTTGCTCGGGCAGGTCAAGGTTGCGGCGCACGCGCATTTTGTTCAGCACCCGGGTTTTGGCCGGGTCCAGATCAAAGGTCAAATCGACCGTGTCGATCCAGAACGCAGGGGCGGTGTAATCTTCACGGCGAATCGCCGTGGCTTGTCCATCACGCATGATCAGACGCCTTGTTTCAGTGAAGCTTCGATGAATGCATCCAGATCGCCGTCCAGCACTTTTTGGGTGGCTGAAATCTCAACGTTGGTGCGCAGGTCTTTGATGCGGCTGTTGTCCAGCACGTAGCTGCGGATTTGGTGACCCCAGCCCACATCGGTTTTGGTGTCTTCCAGCTTTTGCTGCTCTTCTTGGCGCTTGCGCATCTCAAAATCGTACAAACGCGAGCGCAGGCGCTGCCAGGCGATGTCGCGGTTGCCGTGTTGGCTGCGGCCGTCTTGGCACTGCACCACGATGCCCGTGGGGATGTGCGTCAAGCGCACGGCCGAGTCGGTTTTGTTGATGTGCTGGCCGCCCGCACCGCTGGCGCGGTAGGTGTCGGTTCGCACATCGGCCGGATTGATGTCGATCTGGATCGAATCATCGATCTCGGGATAGACGAACAGCGAGGCAAACGAAGTGTGGCGCCCGCCGGAAGAATCGAAAGGGCTCTTGCGCACCAGGCGGTGCACGCCGGTTTCGGTGCGCAGCAGGCCATAGGCGTATTCGCCTTCGATCTTGATGGTGGCGCTTTTGATGCCGGCCGTGTCGCCCGGCGTTTCTTCTTCCACCGTGGTTTTAAAGCCTTTGCGCTCGGCGTACTTCAGGTACTGGCGCAGCAGCATGCTGGCCCAGTCACAGGCTTCGGTGCCACCAGCACCGGCTTGGATGTCGACAAAACAATTGAGCGGGTCCGCCTCGTTGCGGAACATGCGGCGAAACTCCAGGTCTTCGACCAGACGGGTCAGCTTGGCCGCTTCGGCCTGGATGGTCATGAGACCGGTGTCGTCACCTTCCTCTTTGCTCATCTCAAAGAGTTCCAGGTTGTCGGCCAACTCGCTGGTCAAGGTGGTGATGGTGACCACCACGCCGTCCAGCGCTTTTTTCTCTTTGCCCAGTTCTTGGGCTTTTTTAGGGTCGTTCCAGACCGCAGGATCTTCGAGGGATGCGTTGACGGTTCTCAGCCGTTCTGACTTGGCATCGTAGTCAAAGATACCCCCGTAACTCGTGCGTACGAGCGGTCAGGTCTGTCAGGGTGGTGCCGATGAGGTTGATGTGTTCTGCGTCCATGATGGCGGGGGGTCCGAATCTGTAAAGACGCTGATTTTCTCATGCCCCGGGCTTAAAACCTGTGCCCATAGGCAAACATCAGACCGGCATTGCCCAAAATCAGCACCTGCGCCGAATCCTGGGGAGTGAAGGCATAGCCCAGAGAGGGAATGATGCCAGGCGAAAACCCGTTGTAGTTGAGGGGTACTTTGTCTTTGTACTTGCCCACATAGCCGTAAAAAATGCCGGCCGTCACTTTCACAAACAGTTGCGGCTGCCCCATCAGGTTGTCCCAGCGCTGGCCGCCGTAGACATAAGCCGTGGGCTGGCCAAAGGAGTTGCTGAACAAACTCATGCCGCAAAAGCGGTTGCCTGCCACGGCCCGGTCCAAAGAGCCCAGCACCACCGGTTTGTGCTCTCCGCTGTCGCTCCAGTGCAAGGTGTAGGGGGACAAGGTCAGGTCCCAGCGCTTGTTGGTGGCCGGGGCGCTACCCCCCTCAGCGGCGACCCAAGCGGGGCAGGGATTGCTGTTTTGCCAATCGGCCGTTGCGCCAAGGGCAGGGGATGGGGCTGTTTGGGCCCAGGCGCCAGACAAGCTGCTGGCTAAAAGGGTGGCCAACAGGCCGCGCTGCAAAGTATTCATGAGCGGATGCGCTTAAAAGAAAGACGGTTGATTCTAGAGAACTTGTGTGTCAAGGCTGCAAAAACGCTTCCAGCATGTCGGCCAGCACCTGCGGTTGGTCGTGGTGCAGCATGTGACCGGCGTCGGGCACCAGGCCTTTTTGCAGATGGGGCACCGATTTCAAGCGTTCATGGAATTCGGCCAGGGTGAAACGGCCTTTCCACCAGCCACTCAAAGAATCGTCGCTGGCTTCGATGAACAGGGTCGGGGCGCTGATGGCTTTGTAGATCTCCAAAATCTCTTCCACCCGCGAAATGTAGGGGTTGATCACCTTGTGGGCGGCGTCGCCCAGGATGCGCCATTGCCCCTGCGCGTCGGGTGCGGCCCAATGCTGGGCCAGCCAGTTGGCTTTGTCCGGCGTCAGGCGCTGGTTGGTTTTCATCAACCTGGCGGCCACACCGGCCGCATCGGGGTAGGTCCGCAGGTCTGACTCGCCGTTTTTCAGGGCTTTGATTTCGTTCAGCCACTGCGTCAACCGCTTGGGGGCTTGCTCGGCGCGGGTGGTGGGCATGCGAAAGCCTTCCAAATTGACCAGGCGGCGAATGCGCTCGGGGCGGCAGCCGGCGTAATGCAT
>CANFMK010000023.1 GCA_947448325.1 Comamonadaceae bacterium | reverse complement strand
GTAGGCGATCAACTCTTTGATGTTGTTCACCGGCAAGCTGCTGTTGACGGCGATCACCATCGGGCCATTACCCAGCAGGGTGATGGGTTGGAAATCTTTCTCAATGTCGTAGGGCAGTTTTTTGTACAAGGCCTTGTTGATGTAGGGATTGCCCCCCACCAGCAAGGTATAGCCATCGGCCGGTGATTTGTTCACGACCTCACTGGCCAGATTGCCGGCTGCGCCAGGGCGGTTGTCGATCACGGCCGATTGACCCAGTTCGGCGGCAATGGCCTCGCCCACGGTTCGGGTCACAAAGTCCCCGGATCCGCCTGGCGGGTAACCCACGACGAATTTGATGGGTTTGTGGGGATAGGGCTGCGCGAACGCCGTACAGACCATCCAGAAGCTTAAAACCAAGCACCATCCAGAACGTGTTCGCATCGTGTGTTTCCTCACTGACCTTGAAATTGGGGAGTGCGTTTTTCAGCAAAGGCTTTGCGCCCTTCTTTGTAGTCCTCGCTGGTGAAGCAAGCATCCACCATGGCTTTGACGCCATTCAGGTCACGGTCTTCGGGGTTTTTGCGAATCTCTAGCAAAGAGCGCTTGGCAGCGGCCAAAGTCAAGGGTGCGTTTTCGCACACCATTTGGGCGTAAGCACCGACCACTGCATCAAACTCGTCCACAGCCACAACCTGCTTGAGTAAACCGATGCGCATGGCTTCGTCAGCGCCAAAAATGCGTGCGCTGAAAAATAAATCCGCCGTGTTGGCTGTCCCGACAATCTCGGTGAAACGTTTGACGCCATCGAAGGCATAGCCCAGGCCCAGACGGCCAGCCGGCATGCGGAACTTGCCATCGGCAGCGGCCATGCGCACATCGCAGTTGAGCGCGATGCCCAAACCGCCGCCCATGCAGATGCCGCGAATTTTGGCCAGTGTGGGTTTGGGGCAATCGAGCACAGCGGCATAACCGGCTTGGGTGGCTTCGTTGTAATGGGTGCTGGCGTCACCGTTGCGGTGGGTGTTGAATTGCGAAATGTCGGCACCCGAAACAAAGGCTTTATCGCCCGCACCTTGCAACACAATCAAACGCACTTGGGGATTGTCAGTCAAGGCCTGGATGGCGACGGGCAGGGCGCACCACATATCGTAGTTCACCGCATTGAATTTACTGGGGTTGTTGAAGGTCACATAGCCCACGTGCTCTTCCACGTGGTAATCCAGTCGACCGGGCAGTGGGGCGTTCTCGCTCATGTTTAGATCACTTTCTTCGATTTGAATTTTTCAATGGCATCGGGTGAATAACCCAATTCACTCAGCACGGCATCGTTGTCTTCGCCCAAGTCCCGCTGGGTGAAGCTCACCGCGCTGGGCGTGCGGGAGAGTTTGAAGGGCTGCGACAGGACACGGATGTCTCCTCGTCGGGGGTGTTTCAAGGGCACGGCAGCGTTCAGGTGCTGAACTTGCGGGTCGTCAAAAACTTGCTGCATATCGTAAATAGGGCCGCAGGGCACACCGGCATCGTTTAACGCCTGCACCCAATGCGCCGTGGTCTGTGTGGCAAAACCCTTGTTCAGTTCGGCATTCAAATACTCGCGGTCTTTCAGACGCTCGGGATTTTTTTGGTAGCGTGGTTCGTCGCGCAAATCCAACCGGTTCAAGACTTCACACAGGGCGCGGTACTGGTTGGTGCCGGATGCGCCAATATTGAAGTAACCATCGCTGGCTTTGAAAGTGCCCATCGGCGTGGCAAATGGATGGTCGTTGCCGGCTTGCTCGGGGATCTCGCCATCGATCAAGTAGCGAGCAGCTTGAAAGTCACACAGGCTGATCATCGAATGCAATAAATTGGATTGGACCCACTGGCCCTGGCCTGAACTTTCCCGCTCCAGCAAGGCAATCAAAATCCCGGTGGCGGCAAACACGCCGGCACCCGAGTCTGCAATGGCAATCCCAGCGCGCACAGGGCCTTGGCCGGGCATGCCGGTGACCGACATCATGCCGCCCATGCCTTGGGCAATCTGGTCAAAGCCCGGCCGCTTGCGGTAAGGACCGTCTTCGCCAAAACCCGAAATACTGGCCAAAATGATGCGGGGATTGATGGCTGCGAGCGTGTCGTAATCGATGCCCAAACGGAATTTGACGTCGGGGCGGTAGTTTTCAACCACCACATCGGCTTGTGCCACCAGTTTGTAAAAAATCGCCTGGGCTTCAGGCTCTTTCAGGTTCAGTGTGATCGAGCGCTTGTTGCGATGCAAATTGAGCATGTCATAAGTCTCTCGACCACCCAATGCACCCTCGTTGGGGTCGAGCCCTGCAGGCGATTCGACGCGAATGACTTCGGCGCCAAAGTCAGCCAGCATGCGCACGCAGGTGGGCCCTGACCGAATGCGGGTCAAGTCCAATACTTTGAATTTTTTCAATGCTTGTGAGCCGGAACTGTGGGGGTGCATGGAGTCTTGTCTTGGTGGTGGAATCAATTTACACTGCAGATTCTATTTGTCCGGACAATAGAGTGGGCGGATGAAAAAGTCAATCGACTGAAGCTCACATAAGGGTAAATCATCACCAACCACCCCATCACCATGAACCCACACTCTGACGCAAACATTCAGCACCTCTACGTGATCACGGGGGCGTCCAAAGGCATGGGCTTGGAGATGGCGCGGCAATTGCTGTCCCCTCAGCACCAGGTTCTGTGTATCTCCAGAACAGCATCCTCTGATTTGGCCCAGGCGGCTGACCGGGCAGGTGCTTTTCTCACGCAATGGAGTAACAACTTGGCCGATCCTGCGCCGGTGGCGCTGCGCTTGTCGGCCTGGCTTGCTGCGATGGACCGAGCCCATTTGCGGTCAGCGACTTTGATCAATAATGCGGGCACCTTGGGAGCCATGGCTCCATTGCAGACGGTTGCGCCTGCCACCATCACACAGGCGATCATGGTTGGACTGGTCGCGCCATTGCAGTTGACCGCTTCCTTTTTGCAAGCGACGGGCGATTGGTCCAGTGTACAAAACGTCTTGAATATTTCCTCTGGCATGAGCCAAAGGGCGATGGCTGGCGCCGCCTTGTATGGTGCAGGTAAAGCGGGGATGGATCAATTCAGCCGTTGCGTCGCCTTGGATGAAGCGAGGCGATCGCCTGGGGCGCGCATCGTTTCATTGTCGCCGGGCGTGATCGATACCGATATGCAGCGTGAATTGCGCAACGGAAACGATGCCTTGTTCCCAGATAAAGCCAGGTATATCGAACTGCAAGCTACTGGGGCTTTGACCTCGCCCAGCGAAGCTGCACGCCAAGTGTTGGCCTACTTGCATCACGCCGAATTTGGCACTGAAGCGGTGGTCAATATCGTGCAAAAGCGAGAATTGTTGACCTGATCAGCGTGTGCTCTTTGGGGCTTTGATCGGTGATTGGGGCAACATCCAGACGGTCTTGAGTCTGAATCGACTGGCCGCATACACGTTGGATGACACCGCCAGCAGCCGGCCTTTGGCATCCAAGTAGGCTCTGCGCAAATGCAGCGCGGGGCTGTTTTTGGGCACATCCAATAATTTGGCGGCTTTCAAAGGCATCAACTGCGCTTCGATGTTTTGTTGAACCTGCGCAATGCGTTGATGGTGATCTTCTTCCAGCATTTTGAAAATGCTTTTGTGATGTCCATGGAGTTGATCTGCTATGGCAGCGAATTCGGGCCTCAGGTAAATCTGAGTGAATGAAATGGCGGTGGCATTGTCCAGCGTCAGACGTTGAGAATTGAGCACAATCCACTCGGAATCTCGCTCGCAGCCAAACATTTGCGCCATGGCTGTGTCGGCGGTGATGTGCTGGGATTCCAGCACTTCCAGCCGGGTGGCCTCGGTGTACTTGAACAATTCATCGACCGTGCCCAGCGCCGCCACATAGGGGGCTGCGGCTTGATTGGCGCACACCACGGTGCCAAAACCGGCACGCTTGGCAATCAAACCGCGCTCTGCCAAAGTTCGTGTTGCTTCGCGCACGGTGTGCCTGCTGACTTGGTAAGTCAGTGACAGCTCTGCTTCTGTCGGAAAGACGCTGCCGACAGGGTAAGTGCCTTTGGCAATGTCGTGCTCCAGTTGTTCGCGCAGACGCAAATAGCGAGGTTTGGAGTCGGAAATTTTCGGCATGGCATCGATCAGAGGCAGGGTTGACAGGGGTATTATGTCGGATCAGAATGTCCGTACATTTGGTGTTTATCAAAAATTTTCCCTATGAGTATGCCGCCTTTGCCATCCACAACATCCGCTCTCAGACCTTTTGAAGGTTTGGTGGTGGTCGAGTTGGGCCACAGCGTGGCCGCCCCGTTCGCCGGGCACATTTTGAGTGAGTTGGGGGCACGGGTCGTCAAAATAGAAAAGCAAGAAGGCGACGACGCACGACATTGGGGGCCGCCATTCTGGGAGGGGGCTTCTGCCCTTTTTCAAGCACTGAACCGCAATAAAGCGTCTGTGGTCTGTAACTTTCGTGACCCTGCGCACATCGATGCGGTCAAATCATTCATCCAAACGCAGGCCGATGTCGTGCTGCAAAATTTGCGGCCCAGTCAGGTGGACAAACTGGGTATCGACGGTCCTAGTTTGTGCATGCTAAAGCCCAGCTTGATCTACTGTAATTTGGGTGCCTTTGGCAGCGAAGGTCCTTTGAAAGATCGACCAGGCTACGACCCCTTGATGCAAGCCTTTGGCGGCATCATGAGCACCACAGGTGAAGAAGGACGACCCGCTGTGCGCGTCGGTGCATCCATTGTGGACATGGGTACAGGCCTGTGGGCCATCATTGGGATTTTGACGGCTTTGTACGAGCGGCAAACCACTGGGGTGGGTCGCGTGGTCGATGTCTCTTTGTTTGAAACCGCCACATCCTGGGTCTCACTGCTGGCTTCGCAATACCTGGCTTCGGGTCAGGTGGCGCAAAAACAAGGATCAGGCGCCACGGGCATTGCCCCCTACAAGGCATATACAACTCGCGATGGTGAAATCGTTGTGGCTGCAGGCAGTGATGGCTTGTTCAAGCGATTGGCCCTGGCGTTGGGCCACCCGGAGTGGCTGGAGGATCCTCGGTTTATCGATAATCCCGCCCGCGTGCAAAACCAGTTGGCGTTGTACGGCATGCTCGATGCACTGTTGGTGACACAGGATACGCAGACCTGGGTAGCCTGTTTTGAGGAAGCAGGCATACCTTGCTCGGCGGTGCAAAACATCGCCCAAATGGTGGCACACCCGCAAACTGAAGCCTTGAAGTTGATTCAAGATGTTCCAGGGACTGGCATGCGATTTTTCGGCTTGCCTTTGCGCTTCGATGGCCAACGCCCCCAGTCCACCAGTGCGCCTCCCAAGCTGGGTGAGCATCAAAACCAAATTTTCAACACAGGAGAAAGCAAGGTATGAAATGGCCTGCTTATGAAACTTTACTGACCCATATGGTAGACAGCCATGTGCTATTGATCACGCTCAATCGCCCGCACGTGGGCAATGCCCTCAATACCCAGATGGGCGTTGACTTTTTGGATGTGTGGACGCGCTTGACCGAGGATCCTGGTGATGTGCGCTGCATTGTGCTGACTGGGGCGGGTGACAAAATTTTTTGCGCCGGTGGAGATTTGAAAGAGCGCAACGGCATGACCAAAGCGCAATGGATCAAGCAGCATCAGTTGTTTGAGCGCATGTACTGGGCGCTGACTGATTTGCCGATTCCTGTCATTGCCGCGGTCAATGGCCATGCTTATGCTGGCGGTTTTGAAACCGTGTTGTCATGTGATTTTGCCTATGCATCTACAGCGGCGCGATTTGCTTTGACCGAAGTGACCTTGGGCATCATGCCTGGCGCGGGCGGGACACAAAACCTGCCGCGAGCCATCGGTGAGCGCAAAGCCAAAGAAATGCTGATGACAGGTCAGCCCATCAATGCCCAAAAAGCGCTGGATTGGGGCATTTTCAACGCCATAGCCGAGCCCGCTGACGTCTTGCCAATGGCGATTCAAACTGCGCAAACGATTGCCGGTAATGCACCTTTATCGGTGCGTCAAATTAAAAAATCAGTGCGCTATGGCCATCAAATGGAATTGCGCACAGCGTTTCGCTTCGAGGTGGAGGCCTATAACCATCTGGTCGAAACCGAGGACCGTTATGAAGGCGTTTTGGCCTTCAACGAAAAACGCAAAGCTGTATTCAAAGGACGCTGATCGCGCGTCCAGACCAGGAGATTGAAATGCAAGAAGTGGATGTGATTGTTCGCGAAGTGGGATTGAGAGACGGTCTGCAAATTCACCCCGTTTTCATGCCCACAGAGACCAAACTGGCGTGGATTCGTGCGGAAGCCGTCGCGGGTGTGACTGAAATCGAAGTGACTTCCTACGTACCCGCCAGGGTGGTACCTCAATTCGTGGATGCCGAGGCGGTGACGGTCGAGGCTTTGAAAATTCCAGGTCTGCGTGTTTCTGCCCTCATTCCCAATTACCGCGGGGCTGAACGTGGCATCGAATTGGGTGCGCAAAAGCTCAATTTTGTGATGTCTGTGAGCAAGACCCACAATTTGAAAAATGTCCGTCGTGAGCGTGAAGAGTCACTGGCCGACTTCATCCGTATTGCACAGCTCGTGCGCGAGCAGCCTGAGGCGCGTCGCCCTATTTTGGTGGGTGGCTTGGCCACTTCCTTTGGTTGCTCCTACGAGGGCCGGGTGCCGGTGGCCGATGTGGTCAAGTACGCCGTTGCATTTGCCGAGGCGGGTGCGCAAGAAATTGTGGTCCCTGACACCGTGGGCTATGCCGACCCTCAACAAGTGCGCACAGTGTTCAAAGCGGTGATGGAAGCGGTGGGCCCCATTCCGGTGGCAGCGCATTTTCACGACACACGGGGCATTGGATTGGCCAATGTCACGGCAGCGTTGGACTGTGGCGTACGCCGTTTTGACGCTTCATTGGCAGGTATGGGCGGCTGCCCTTTCGCACCCGGTGCCACTGGCAACATCGTGATGGATGATTTGTGTTTCATGCTCGAGTCGATGGGATTGAAAACGGGCGTTGATTTGGCACAACTGTTGGCCATCCGAGAGATGGTGCGCCATGCCTTGCCCGATATTGAAATGCACGGCGCACTGGCCCGCGCCGGATTGCCCAAGCACTTTGACAAACCCGGAAGACGCCAACTTGAATCCGAGTTGGTTTGAACTTGAACTGAAACAGGATGGAATGGCATGACCGACATGAACGCAGGCGAAGTCCAAATGGACTTGGGCCAAGATTTCCCAGAAATCCGCGAGAGCATTCGTAAAATTTGCGCTGGCTTTGCGGGTTCGTATTGGCGCGACCTGGAGGAGCGCACGGCTTACCCTACCGAGTTTGTCCAAGCCCTCACCGAAGCGGGTTATTTGGCCGCACTGATTCCTCAAGAGTATGGCGGCTCCGGTTTGCCGCTTCGCGCTGCGGCGGTGATTTTGGAAGAAATTCATGCGGCCGGATGCAACGCGGGCGCTTGCCATGCGCAGATGTACATCATGGGCACCTTGCTGCGACACGGTTCGCCCGCGCAAAAAGCCCATTACCTGCCCAAGATCGCCTCGGGCGAATTGCGCTTGCAAGCCTTTGGCGTCACGGAGCCTACGTCCGGTACGGACACCACCAAACTCAAAACTCGTGCGGTGAAAAACGGGGATCACTATGTGGTGCATGGTCAAAAAGTCTGGACCTCACGCGCGCTGCATTCTGATTTGATGCTGTTGCTGGCGCGTACCACGCCGCTGGACCAAGTGAACAAAAAGACCGAAGGTTTGTCGGTTTTCTTGGTGGACATTCGCAAAGCCCTGGGGCAGGGTTTGGAGATCAAACCCATTAAGGCCATGATCAATCACCATGCGACCGAGGTTTTTTTCGATGGAATGAAAGTGCCTGCCGCTAACTTGATTGGCGAAGAGGGAAAGGGCTTCAAATACATCCTTGATGGCATGAATGCCGAACGTATTTTGGTGTCCTCTGAATCGATAGGTGACGCCCGCTGGTTTGTCAAAACCGCTGTGAATTACGCCAAGGAGCGCGTAGTTTTTGACCGTCCAATCGGACAAAACCAAGCGATTGCGTTTCCGATTGCGCGCGCCCATGCAGAGACGGAGGCCGCCGAGTTGCTGTTGCGCAAAGCCAGTGCAATGTTCGCCGCCGGACAAGCGTGTGCGCCCGAAGTCAATATGGCCAAGCTGTTGGCATCCGAGGCGGCTTGGCATGCCGCTGAAGCCTGCATGCAAACCCACGGTGGTTTTGGTTATGCCCGTGAATACGATGTTGAACGCAAATGGCGTGAAACCCGTTTGATGCAGATTGCGCCGATCTCCACCAATTTGGTGCTGTCCTATGTGGCTGAGCACGTGTTGGGTTTGCCTCGCTCATTCTGAAACCAGAAAGGTCACCGACATGAATGGATTGACTGCTTCCTTGGCTCAATTTGCCAGCCAGCCGAACTTTGCCCCCTTGCCTGACCGTGTGATTGAGATTGTGCAGTCCGGTTTCATTGACACGATCGGCACCATGCTGGCTGGGCGAGACGAACCGGTGGTGCGCATAGCGCAATCTTTTGTGGCAGACAAACAGTCTTCGGTGCAAGAGGCCTCTGTGTTGATGGGACTCACGCGAGTCAGCGCCAGTGACGCGGCCTTGATCAACGCCACCGCAGGCCATGCATTGGATTTTGACGATGTGGCCTTGGGTGGCCATCCCAGTACCGTGCTGGTGCCGGCGGTATGGGCCGCTGGACAGCACGTGAATGCCACTGGCGAACAGGTTTTGCGCGCCTATTTGATTGGTTATGAGGTGTGGGCAGAATTGTTTGTGCGCGAGAAAGATGCTTACCATCTGAAAGGATGGCATCCGACTGCCGTGCTGGGTACGGTAGGCGCGAGCGCGGCAGTTGCGAATTTGTATGGCATGAATGCGCAGCAAATTCAGCAGGTGATGGCTTTGTCGGCCAGCATGGCCAGCGGCTTGGTGGCCAATTTCGGCACCATGACCAAACCCTTGCATGCGGGTCGCGCTGCAGCCTGCGCTATCGAAGCGGTGTGTTGGGTGCAAAAAGGTTTGACAGCCTCTCCTGATGCGCTTGAACATGCGGCTGGTTTCTTGTCTGCCTTGTCACCGCGCGGAGCGGTAGACCGAAGCACGGCAGTGCCTGATTTGGGACAACGGTTTCGCATTCTCGAGTCGGGCTTGTCGATCAAAAAATACCCCACGTGTTACGCCACTCACCGCGTCATCGATGGCGTTTTGGATTTGTGTGCTCTTCATGGTGTGGGCATACTCGATGTGGCCCAGGTCCAAACCCACATCGGTGTGGCACAAGCTTCGATGTTGCGTAACCACCAACCCCAAACCGGATTGGAGGCGAAGTTCAGCATGGAGTTTGCTGTCGCCGCCTCTTTGGTGCGCGGCAAAGTGGGATTGAGCGAACTGTGCGATGGATTTGTGCAAGAACCTGCCGTCAAAGAGGCCATGACCAAAGTCAGCATCCGTACGGTAGACACCCAGTGCCCGATCGAGCCCGTGTTTGCCTTGCATGACAAGGTGCAAATTCAATTGAAAACGGGCCAGGTACTGGATTCAGGCGACATCCGATTCGCTCGAGGTAATGCCATGTTGCCTTTGCGCCCGGTGGATTTGCAAGCCAAGTTCATGGACTGCGTACATGCGGCACCCGTCGACGGCGCGGCCTTATTTTCGCGATTGTCCAACTTGACCGCGCAACCCGCATTGCGCTGAGTACAAGTACAAATACAAATACAGATTCATCATGAATTCACCCTATGGAGACACCATGAAAAAATACGCAGCAGCCTTGTTGTTGGGCTTGATCGCATTCACGGCCCCAGCCCAAACGGCTTACCCCACCAAGCCGGTGAAAGTGATTGTGCCCTTCCCTGTGGGGCAGGCAACCGATGTGATTGCGCGGATTTTGTCGCAAGACTTCACCGAAACTTTGGGGCAAAGCTTTTATGTGGACAACAAAGGCGGTGCTGCTGCCATCGTGGGCATGGAGGCGGCCAAGGCTGCCCCAGCCGACGGCTATACCTTGCTCATGGCTTCCAGTGGCCCACTGACCATCAACCCCGCTTTGTATTCCAAACTGACGTATGACACCTTGCGGGATTTCCAACCGATAGGTACGGCGGTGATCGTGCCCCAGTTTCTGGTGGTGAACAAAGAATTTCCTGCCAACAACCTCAAAGAGTTGCTTGCCTATGTGAAGCAAAATCCCGGCAAAACCAACTATGGCTCAGGTGGCAGTGGGCTCACCAATCACCTGACCATGGAGATGCTCAAAAGCCAAACGGGTATGCAAATCACGCATGTGCCTTACAAAGGCGCTGCTGCGGCTTTGACCGGCTTGATTGGTGGCGAAATCAACATGATGTTCGAGTCTGGGCCACCGGTCATTCCGCACATCAAAAGCGGCAAACTCAAAGTGATTGCGGTGGGCAGCAAAAAACGCTCGGTGTCCATGCCCGAGGTGCCGACTGTGGCCGAAGCCGGTGTGCCTGGCTTCGCAGCCCAAACCTGGGCCGCCCTGTTGGCGCCGATTCAAACACCCAAACCCATCATCACCAAAATGAATTCTGAACTGGTGACGGCTTTGCAAAAGCCCGCCATCAAAGAACGCCTGATGACTCTGGGGGCTGAGACTTTTGAAACCACGCCGGAGCAGGCGGTGGAGCACATCAAGTTTGAATTGGCCAACTGGGCCGCGGCAGTGAAGGCGTCGGGTGCCAAGGCCGACTGATCTGCTCAGGCCTTACTCGGATGCAAACCGTTGCTTGGTCTGACCAGCTGAAGGTCCTGGCTGATCGCATGGGCAGCGCACCTGCCGTGACCGATGCCACCGGGCAGTGCATGACCTACGCTCAATTGAGTGTGCAGTCCCATCGCCTGGCCTGTGCACTCCAGGCCATCGGTTTGACGCCAGGGCAATCGATCGGAGTGTGGTTGTCCAATGGTTTGGATGCTGTTCGCTGCGCCTACGGGATCCGATTGATGGGCGGCGCTGAAACGCCTTTGTCTTGGTCAATGACCGATGCTGAATTGAAGTGGTGTTGTGATCTGGCCAAAGTGCAGGTGGTCATCACCCGCGCTGATCGCGCCGATCGGGTGCGCGCCTGCGGTTTTAAACCTGTGCTGGTGGAGGATCTCAGTCTCACCCAGCTGCAAACATCGTTGCAAGGGTGTCCTGCAGTAGCCGCAACACAGACGGGGCGAATCTTGTTTACTTCCGGTACGACGGGCAAGCCCAAGGGCGTGATTTACACCCACGGTGCGCGATGGCTGGGGGAGCAAATCCTCAAGGCGGCCATGCCTTTCATGCCCGAAGCCGGTGAAACTCTTTTGTTGATGACTCCGTTTGTCCATGGTGCCTCGTTGCTCACATTCGCCTGGTGTGATCTGGGCGGTCACGTGCTGTTGCACGACGGTGTCGATACCGACCAAATCGAACCGCTCCTGAGCCGTGGCGATGTGCCAGCGCTGTTTGCGCCTCCAACGGTACTGGCCAAAATGACCCTGGCTTTCAAGGGACGTCGATTCAAGGGAGTGCGTTGTATTTTCACGGGCACGCAAGCCATGACGGCGTCTCTGTACCAAGCCACCTTCGAACTGTTTGGCCCAGTGGTGCGTATCACTTATGGCAAGTCGGAGTGTGTGAACCCGATCACAGTGATGACCCCGGCGCAAACCCATGCCTATTTCACACAGCCCACAAGACCCGCAGGTGCGTGTGTAGGCTGGCCGGTGCCCGGCGTGGAATTGCGGATTGAGGGAGCCACCGCAGATCAAGAGTACGGGCAAGGAGAGGTTTTTTTAAGGGCGCCGCAGCAATGCGCAGGTTTGATTTACTCAGAAGGTGTCAGAGGTCACGATGCACAGGGTTGGCATGCCACAGGGGACTTGGGCTTCATTGACGAAGTGGGGCGCTTGGTGTTGACCGGTCGCGTGGCCGATGTCATCAAAACGGGCGGCTACCGTGTCAATCCAGATGAAATTGAGGCGGTTCAAATGGGCGGCACTTTATATGGCGCCTTGTGCGTGACGTCGTTGGCATCCGATTACTGGGGTGAAGTGATCATTACTGTGGCGCAAGATGTTAAGCCCGGTTGGGAAGAAGAAGCGCGCCAAAGGGTGGCGGTCTTATCCAAGCATAAGCAACCCCGTTTGTATGTCGCAACGCCCCTGTTGGCACGCAATGCGCAAGGTAAAGTGAGTCGTCAAAAAGTCCGCCAAGCGGTGCTTGAACAGTTCCATATGGTCGATGGACCTTACCCCATACTGCAACAAAACTGACTGCGCAGGATCCGGAGAACCGGATCAGTACATGTAATGGCCCCCATTGACGTGAATCACCTGTCCTGAAATAAAGGCGCCACGCTCAGAGCACAGCAGATCGCAAGCGGCGGCCACTTCGTCAGGTTTCCCATAGCGGCCCAATGGGATTTCAGATTCAATTTTTTGCCGGTCTTGATGGGTGTATTGAGTCCAATCGCGCACTGTGTCAATGGCACCCGGTGCCACGGTGTTGGCGGTGATGCCATGGGCGCCGAACTCCCGCGCCAAGGCCATGGCCAGGCCGTGCAGACCTGATTTGGCTGCAATATTGTGGGCCCGTTCAGGAACTTGACCCCAAAAACCATCAAAGCCTGAAATCAACACCAATCGCCCCCATTTCTTTTCCAGCATGTGCGGTATGGCATGCCGGGCCAAATAAAACGCCGGGGTTAAGTTGGTTTGCAAGACGTCCTGCCAATCTTGGGGCATGATGTCTAAAAAGTGTTGTTTGCGGCGAATGGCCACATTGGAAATGATCATGTCGGCGCTGCCATAAGTCTCAACAGCGCGTTGCACCAGTTGCTGGACTTGCCTGTCATCCGATACATCGGCCATGACGGCCAGTGCTTTTCCTCCGGCATCCTGTATTTCCTTGACCACGGCATCGACTGCCCCGCGATCGCTGTGCCCATTGACCACCACTTGAGCGCCTTGGCGAGCCAATGAAAGTGCAATGGCGCGTCCGATATTGCGGCCCGAACCGGTCACGATGGCGGTACGACCGATCATCGTCAGTTCTGCAGAGGTCTGGTTCATAGGTGCCTTGGTGACTGAGGTGGATTGACAACCCGCATGAGACCATTATATTGTCCGTACATTCAAGGTGCAAGACTCCAAGACCATGCGAGCTTCGAATGCGTCGAGTCTCCGTTGAATTCACAGGAGAGTTGGAATGAATGGTCATTTTCTGAAGATGGCATTGACGGGACTGATGCTCACACTGGCCTGTGCAGCGGGAGCACAAACTGAATTTCCAGCAAAACCCTTGCGCATGGTGGTGCCGTATCCGCCCGGTGCGTCGACCGATAATTTGGGAAGAATCGTGGCCCAAAAGTTGTCAGTCAGCATGGGACAAACTGTGATCGTGGACAACAAGGGCGGCGCCAGTGGCAACATCGGCTCCGACTTTGTCGCCAAATCGAGCCCCGATGGCTACACCTTGATGGTGGGCACGGACGCCACCCATACGGCCAACTTGTTTTTGACCGCCGCGCCGACATTCCATCCTGTCAAAGACTTCACGGCCCTGACACAAGCCGTCGCCAACCCGATTGTCTTGGTGGTTCACCCTGGCATACCTGCTAAAAATCTAACCGAACTGATTGCGTTCTGTAAACAGCATCCCGATCAATTGTCTTATGGCAGCTCGGGCACCGGATCGCCGCACCATCTGGCCGGTGAGTTGCTCAAGCAGTTCACGGGTGTGCCTTTTGTGCATGTTGCCTACCGTGGCGGTGGCCCCGCGGTGACGGATTTGCTGGGTGGACAAATTCCAATGGTCTTTTCCAGTTTGATCACTGTGCTGCCACACATCAAAAGCGGCAAACTCAAAGCCATCGGTTTCACACAGGCGACTCGCTATCCAGGCCTGCCTCAGGTGCCGACATTCGCTGAAACGCTGCCGGGATTTGAGATGAATTCTTGGCTTGGTTTTTTTGCGCCAGCCAAATTGCCGCCACCCTTGACCAAGCGGCTGCATGGTGAATTGATCAAAGCCCTTCGTGATCCTGAAGTCTCGGCTAAATTGGATGGCATGGGATTGATGGTGGTGGCCAACACCTCGGAAGAGTTTGCAGAGCAAGTCCGCAAAGAATTAGAGCAACGGGGTAAGTTGATTCAACAAGCCGGTATCAAGCCAGAATAAGGACTTCAAGTGCATCACAACCCCGCCGAGGTCAGTATCGCTTTGGGCGATGATTTTCCTGAAATTCGCGACAGTATCCGCAAAATTTGTGCTGCTTTCCCAGGCAGCTATTGGCGAGAGCTCGATGAAAAAGAGGGCTACCCCCATGCTTTTGTCCAGGCCCTGACGCAGGCTGGCTACTTGGCGGCATTGATTCCTGAGGCTTATGGCGGGGCTCAGTTGCCCCTGCGTGCCGCCGGCGTGGTGCTCGAAGAAATCCATGCCAGCGGCGCCAATGCCGCGGCGGTGCATGCCCAGATGTACACCATGGGCACTTTGCTGCGCCATGGCAGCACAGCGCAAAAAGAAAAGTACCTGCCCGCCATTGCCCAAGGCGAGTTGCGCTTGCAAGCTTTTGGGGTGACCGAGCCCACGACCGGCACAGACACGACAAAACTCAAAACCCGGGCTGTGCGTGATGGCGATCACTATGTGATTCATGGCCAAAAAATTTGGACCTCGCGCGCTTTGTTTTCAGATTTGATGCTGCTGTTGGTGCGCACGACTCCGCTGGAGCAAGTCACCAAGAAAACCGATGGTTTGTCTGTTTTTCTGGTGGACATGCGTGAGGCGGTGGGGCATGGCATGACCATTCGTCCGATCAAAGCCATGATCAATCACAACACCACCGAGGTTTTTTACGACGGCTTGCGTGTGCCTGTTGCCAATTTGATTGGCGAAGAAGGCAAAGGCTTTCGCTACATCTTGGACGGCATGAACGCAGAACGCATCTTGGTGTCGCATGAGTCCATTGGCGATGCCAAATGGTTCATCCGCACCGCGACGCAATATGCCAATGAAAGAATCGTTTTTGATCGCCCCATCGGCATGAATCAGGGCATTCAGTTTCCCATCGCCAAAGCCTATGCGGCATCGCAAGCGGCTGAACTTATGTTGCGAAAGGCGGCTGCATTATTTGAAGCAGGCCATCCTTGCGGCGAAGAGGCCAATTTGTCCAAATTGCTCAGTGCCGAAGCAGCTTGGGAGGCGGGTGAGGCCTGTGTCCAAACCCATGGGGGATTTGCCTATGCCTGTGAATACGATGTGGAGCGCAAATGGCGCGAAGCCCGCGTTCAGCGCACCGCGCCGATCTCCACCAACTTGATTTTGGCCTACATTGCCGAGCACGTGATTGGCCTGCCCAGGTCTTACTGATCTCGCCGATCACTTGCTGGCCTTGGAGCGTATTGTGCGTTGCAAGTGAACAGGGACTGAAAAATCATGTCCAATAGAGACATGACCTCTGAATCCCACACTGACGAGCGCCTGATGGCGCTGGAAATCAAATCCAGCTACGCCGAAGATCTGCTCGAACAACTGAACCAACTGGTCTACGAACAACAACGTCAGATCGATGCCTTGCTGGCTGAGGTGGGCCAGCTTCGGCGGCAAATGCCAGAGGGCGGCCCTTCTGGCGAGCGCAATTTGCGCGACGAATTGCCACCCCACTACTGAGGCGAGCGCATGCGATTGGATACTCTGCGCGAACGCTTGCGGGCTTTAGGGGCTAACCCTCAGCACGAAGCGCGGGTGCTTCGCCTGTGGAGTCAAGCCCTGCCGCAGGGCAGCGGTCGCCGCGCGTTGGACAGCTTCATGCCCGTCACTTTGCGCCACGCCTTGCCCGCGCTCAGCGCTGAACTGGCTGCTTTGGCCACCTTGCAGTCGCAGCATCTGGCCGAAGACGGCTCATCCCGCTTGTTGGTTCAGTTGCAAGACGGCCAAATGGTGGAGAGCGTGCTCTTGCCGCGCGAAGGCCTGTGCGTGTCCACCCAGGTGGGTTGCGCGGTGGGCTGTGTGTTTTGCATGACTGGTAAAGAGGGCTTGATCCGCCAAGTCACAGGCGGCGAAATTGTCGCCCAGGTGGCTTTGGCGCGCACGCTGCGCCCAGTGAAGAAAGTCGTCTTCATGGGCATGGGGGAGCCTTCGCATAATTTAGACAATGTGATGCAGGCCATCGAACTGTTGGGTACGCAAGGCAATATCGCTCACAAAAATTTGGTGTTTTCCACCGTGGGCGATGAACGTGCCTTTGCGCTTTTGCCCCAAGGCCGTGTGAAGCCGGCGCTGGCCCTTTCGCTGCACACCACGCGGGCCGACCTGCGCGCTCAGTTGCTGCCCAAAGCGCCGCGCATCAGTCCGCAAGATTTGGTGGAGATGGGCGAGGTCTATGCCCGCACCACCGGCTACCCGATTCAATACCAATGGACCTTGCTCGAAGGCATCAATGACACCGACGAAGAGATCGAGGGCATCGTGCGTTTGTTGCAGGGCAAGTTCGCGCTGATGAACATGATTCCCTACAACACGGTGGACGATTTGCCCTACAAAAGGCCCAGTTGGGAGCGGGCGGCGCAGATTGCACGTCAATTGCACCAGCGCGGCATTTTGACCAAGCTGCGCCAGTCCGCAGGCCAAGACGTGGAAGGCGGTTGCGGGCAACTGCGCGCCCGTGCCGCAGCCACGCGTTTTCCTGTGAAAGTCGTCCATGCGTGACTTTCACCAACCCACACAGCCCTTGCGCATTGGTTGCGGCGCTGGCTTTTCGGGTGACCGCATCGACGCTGCAGCCCCGGTGGTGCAAGACCTGGTGAACGGTTTGCACAGCCAGGGTGGCCAAGCGGTCTTGATTTTTGAAACCCTGGCCGAACGCACCTTGGCTTTGGCGCAACTGGCACGGCGAGACGATCCTCAAGCCGGTTTCGAGCCTTTGTTGATGGATTTGCTGCGCCCTGTGCTGGCTGACTGTTTGAAGCACGGCATTCGCATCGTGAGTAATTTTGGCGCAGCCAACCCACTTGCCGCCGCGCAGGTGATTTTTCAATTGGCGCATGAGTTGAATCTGGCGACACCCCGCATCGCGGTGGTGCTGGGCGACGATGTGCGCGAACACCCTGAGGTGCAGATGCGAGCCCGTAGTTTGCCCAGCCCCTTGGTCAGTGCCAATGCCTACTTGGGCGCACACGCCATTGCCCAGGCCTTGAACCATGGCGCGCAAATCGTGGTGTGTGGTCGTGTGGCCGACCCGGCTTTGACTCTGGGGCCGGCCTGGGCACACTTTGGCTGGGCGGATGACGATTGGCACGCTTTGGCCGGTGGCACCATGGCAGGCCATTTACTCGAATGCGGTGCGCAGGTCACGGGCGGCTACTACGCCGACCCAGGCTTCAAAGACCTGCCCGATCTGGCGCATGTGGGCTTTCCGATTGCGCAGATCGAGGCCGATGGCCGCTGTACCTTGAGCAAGCCCGCCGGAACCGGTGGGCGCATTGACGCCCACACCGTCAAAGAGCAACTGCTCTACGAAATCGACAATCCGGCTGCGTACATCACACCCGATGTGCTCGCCGACATCTCAACGGCCCAAGTCACCGTGCTGGGGCCCGACCGTGTACAACTGTCGGGGGTACACGGTCATCCTCGGCCTTCACACCTGAAGGTGAATCTGTGCCACGAAAACGGTTGGCTGGCAGAGGCCGAAATTTCTTATGCGGGCGCCCGCGCAGAGGCCCGCGCCCGTTTGGCCGCGGCCGTGGTCAGAGAGCGATTGCCGCATTTGACCTTGCGAGCGGACTTGATTGGCGTGTGCAGCCTGTGGGCCGATGACGCTGGACATGTACTGGACAATTGGCCCGATCAGGGCGCCACCGACGTGCGCTTGCGCATGGCCACCTCGCATGCCGACAAAGCAGTGGCCGAGCAACTTCTACGCGAAGTCACTGCGCTGTACACCTGTGGCCCGGCAGGCGGTGGCGGTGTGCGCACTGCGCTGCGCCCGCGTTTGGGGTTGGTGTCTTGTTTGCTGCCGCGTGATGGGATTCCCAGCCGATTTGAAATGGTCCAACCTCGGGCTTTGGTGGAGACACCATGAACGGGATACACATCAAGGACCTGTCCGACACTTTGACAGTCACCCTCGACCGTTTGGCCCATGGCCGCACCGGGGACAAAGGCAACCGTTCCAACATCAGCGTGATCGCCTGGCGCGAAGAATTTTGGCCAGTGCTGTTGGCGCAAGTGACTGAAGCACGCGTTGCCCAAATGTTTGCGACGCGCAACCCGACGCGCGTGCAGCGCTATGAATTGCCACTGCTGCACGCCCTGAATTTTGTTCTGGATGATGTGCTTGAAGGCGGGGTCAACAGCGCCCTCAATTTAGACAGCCACGGCAAGTCCCTCAGCTACTGGCTGCTCAGCATAACGGTGGAAGTGCCCCATGCATGGGTACCCTGGTTGGCTGGCCCGGCGCAGTCACCAGACCCCCTGAACATCACGCCTTGAGTGCGAACCCCGCCACGGTTTTGTAGTGGTCAGAGATGGCGCGCAATTCGTCTTGGCTGATCAAATCGTCGATGTGGTTGAAGGGCTGGCCGTGACTCAACTCGTCAGCCTTCATGATGATGAAGTCCGGTGGGACGGTGCGATTGGTTTGCACCACCTTGGCGGTGGGCGCGAGGCGCAAAGCTTCGTAAGCTTGGAAGGCAGCAGGCGCATCGGGCTGCTGCACCAGGCAATCCACCAGGGTGCGGGCATCGATCAGCGCCTGTGCTGATCCGTTAGAACCACGCGGGTACATGGGGTGAGCGGCGTCGCCCATCAAGGTCATGCGGCCTTGGGTCCAAAAAGGCAGCGCGTCTTTGTCGACCATGGGGTATTCGAAAACCGATTCGGCTTGCAAAATCAACTCGGGCACATCCAAGAATGGAAACTTCCAGTCTTTGAAAATCGCGGCGCAGACGGCAGGGTCGCCCACTTTGTTCCAGTCGTTCATGGCGGCATCGGGGCGCTGCAATTCAGCCACCCAGTTGATGAGTTGATTGCCTTGACCATCCACGTTGTCGACGATGGGGTAGATCACCATCTTGCCCGCTTCCACCGTGCCAATGCGCAAATAACTCTTGCCCGTCAAGATGGGCTTGTGCACCGTCACGCCGCGCCAGGTGTTGATGCCGGCAAAGCACACTTTGTCATCCGGGTGCATTTGCTTGCGCACTGCCGAGTTCACACCGTCACAGGCCACGGCGCTCTTGCTGTGCACCGTGCGGCTGCTGCCGTCACTCAAGGTGAACTGCAAAGTCACGCCATTTTCGTCTTGGCTGAAGCCTGTGCAGCGGTGGCCGGTGTGCACATGGTCAGCGCCCAGGCGCTGCATCACTGCGTTGAACAAAATGCGGTGCAATTTGCCGCGGTGAATGCCGATCTCGGGCAGCGCATAACCGGCGTGACGGCCTCTCGCTTCGCGGTACACATACTGACCGTGACGCGTGTAGAAGACGCTTTCTAAATTTTCGATGCCCACCGCTTCCAACTCGGCCTGCACACCTAAAGCCGCCAGCTCTTTCATGGCGTGGGGCAGCAGGGTGATGCCGACGCCAATTTCTTTCACCTCAGGCACGCTTTCGTACACTTCGCAGGCGATGCCTTTTTGGTGCAAGCCCAGCGCCAAACTCAGTCCGGCAATGCCGCCGCCAATGATGGAAATGGTCATTTTCAATCTGCCTTGATCTGCTGTGTTTTGATCAACTGTGCCCAGCGGTTGGCGTCGCGTTCCACCACTCTGCCAAATTCAGATGGGGTCGTGCCCGCAGGATCCATGCCTTGGGTTTGAAAGGCTTTTTGCGTCTCTTCGCTCTTCAAAATCAAATTGATTTCGCGGTTGAACAGCGCCACGGTGTCGGCAGGTGTGCCCTTGGGGGCAAACACGCCGTACCACATGTCTACATTGACTTGGCCCGCTTTGGCTTCGGCCAGGGTCGGGACATCGGGCAGCAAAGCGTGGCGCTTGTCGCTGCCAATGCCCAAAGCGATCAGGCGGCCTGAGCGGATGTGCGGCAACGCAACGTGGATCGGCAAGAACATGGCGTCAACCTGTCCGCCCAGCAAATCGGTCACGGCCGGGCCCGTGCCCCGGTAAGGAATGTGTGTCAAAAACACCTGCGCGGTGTTTTTGAACAGTTCCATCGATAAATGGTGCGGCGTGCCCACGCCCGGTGAGGCGTAATTGATGTGCCCGGGTCGGGCTTTGGCCGATTTGACCAAGTCGCCCGCGGTGGTGAAACCCGTCTTGGGGTGCGTGACCAGCAGCAACTGTCCCCAACTGGTCAGCGTCACCGGCATCAGGTCTTTCACCGGATCAAAGCTGAGTGTGGGGTATAGGCTGCGGTTCATCACCAAGGTGTTCACGCTCACCAACCAGGTGTTGCCGTCTGGCGCAGCGTGCACCACGGCTTCGGTGCCTATATTGCCTGAGGCACCCACGCGATTTTCCACCACCACCGGGCGGTTGAGTTTGAGCGACAGCTTGGGGCCGAGGGTGCGGGCAATCAGGTCAATGCCAGTGCCGGGGGTGAACGGCACGATCAGTTTGATGGGGGCAACCGATGGCGTGGCAGGGGCTGATTGCGCCACGGCGACGCAAGGGCCCAAGGCCACACAGGCCAGCCAAGTCAAGCCCGATAGCCAGTTGCCCAAAGGGCTCAGCGTGCGTAAGAAAGGATGCTGCATAAGGTGCTCTGAGTCAGAAGAAGAGGGGATTATTCCATTCGGCGCGGATCAGCGTGTGTGCGTGACCCAAATCAGCTTGTCCGTGGGCAAACCAAAGCCCTGCGCTTGAATGAGCAGTTGCGCTTGGAGGGAGGGGTTGAGTTGTTTGTCGCGCGCCAAAATCCACAGGTAATCGCGGTCCGGCCCGACCACCATGGACCAGCGGTAATCCGGGTCCAGTGCCACCACATGGTAGCCGCCGTAAAACGGCCCGAAGAACGACACCTTGAGCGAGCCGCGATCGTTGGCGCCAGTGAACAGCGCTTTGCCCACCGCCTCTTTCCACTCGTTTTTGCGCGTATCGAAACCGCGGTTGATGACTTGCACAGAACCATCGGCTTGCAAGGTGTAACGCGCGCTGACGTCCATCATGTGGCGCTCAAACGAATGGTCCAAACGGGCCACCTCGTACCAGGTGCCTTGATAGCGTTGCACATCAAACGGCGTGACCGATTGCAAACCCTCGGGTGGCGTGGTGCTGCAGCCGCTCAGGAGCGCGGCCAAACACATTGCGGCAAGTACCCCCCATGTGCGAAACACAACAGTCATTGAAAGTGGTGTGGTGATCATGCGGTCGATGGGGGTTGGGGTAAACGCAGCAGGCCGCTGGCCAGGCCAGTGCCGATCAAAATCACGACGCCGCACAACAGCATCCAAGCGGTGATGTGTTCGTTCAACAGCACCACACCGTAGGCAATGGCAAACACCGGGATCAAGAACGTGACCGTGAGGGCCTTGGCGGGGCCGGCGTTTTCGATCAGCCTGAAATACAAAATGTAGGCGATGCCGGTGCACACCACGCCCACAATGAGCAATGACCCCCAAGCGTGCACACTGGGCATTTCTGCCGGAAAAGAGAACAGGGCTGGAATCGCCAAGGCCAAACTGGCGCCGCATTGACTGCCTGTGGCTGTGGCCAGAGCCGGCACATGGGCAATGTAGCGCTTGGCGAAATTGGCTGAGAGCGCGTAACTGAAGGTGGCGAGTAAACAAGCGGCCACAGCCCACAGCGGTGCAATGCCCGAGGCATTGGGTTTGAAATCGGCTTCGCCACCGGCCAGCAGCAAAACGCCCAAAAATCCTATGCACAAGCCCAGTGTGCGCGACAGACTGGGCTTGTCGCCCAGCCACAGCCATGCCAGCATGGCGCCAAACAAGGGGACCGTGGCATTCATGATGGACGATAAACCGGTGGTGATGTGTTGCACCGCAAAGGCGTACAAAGCAAAGGGCAGAGCAGAGTTGAAAACGCCGACAAAGAAAACCAACTTCCAGTTGGCCCAAAGCACTTGGCTTTGCCCGCGAAAATAAAGCAGAGGGAGTAAAAACAGCGCCGCGATGCTGACCCGCAGGGCGGCCGTGAGCACAGCGCCAAACTCCACTGCGGCTGTGCGCATGAACAAGAAAGAGGCGCCCCAAATCATGGCCAACAGCAAAAAGTCGGATTTCCATCGCGCAGGCGGCGCACCGGGGACGGGTATGGGGTTGTTCATGCGGGGATGGAGGGGGCGGCCACGCGGGATGCGCAGACCTTCAAACCGCTATTGTCGCTGCCAGGGGCTGTTCACGTTGCAACAGATTTTCTTTGCGCCACAAACCACCGGCATAGCCCGTGAGCTGGCCTGCCGCCCCCACAATGCGGTGGCAGGGTACCAGCAGACTGATCGGGTTGCGACCCACCGCCGCGCCCACAGCGCGCACAGCGCTGGGTTGATGGATTTGCTGCGCCAATTGTCCGTAGCTTTGAGTGCTTCCAGCCGGGATGCGCAACAAAGCCTGCCAGACCGATTGCTGAAACGGCGTGCCGCATTGCAAATCCAGCGGCAATGACAAGGGCGCATCCAAGGCCTGGGCTTGGCCGCTGAAGTAGCGGTCCAATACATCGATTGCGGCCTGCATGAATGCGTTGTGTTCTTGCACGGGCCAAGCCTGCAGCTCGGGCATATGCCG
>CANFMK010000022.1 GCA_947448325.1 Comamonadaceae bacterium | reverse complement strand
CGCCAGCTTCACGCTGGCCGGACGGCCATAATCAAACAGCTCGTTGAGGATGGCGCGGATGGTGCGGCCGGTGTAGAGCACATCGTCAAGCACCACCACATCCGCGCCTTTGATTTCAAAAGGCAACTGGGTTTGCCCACCAGCCGACAGGCCGCGCTGGGCGAAATCGTCGCGGTGCATGGCCGAGGTGATGGTGCCGTGAGCGCCGGGCAGGCCCAGGTCTTTTTGCAAGCGTTCAGCCAACCAAGCGCCGCCCGAGGTGATGCCCACCAAACGGGTCTGCGGCCCCACCATCGATTGCACACCGCGCAGCAATTCGCTGTACAGCGCCTCTGCGTTCAAAGCCAAAGCACTCAAGGCAGACTCCTCAAAAACTGTTCCAAAATAATGCACGCCGCGGCCGCATCGGCGTCGCGTGCGCCTGCCTGCAAGGCCTCGGTGGTGCTGTAACGTTCGTCCACTTCGTAGACCGACAAACCAAACCGACCGCGCAATTGGCGCGCAAACTTTTGCGCGCGCACCGTGTTTTCATGGGCTGCGCCATCGGGGTGAAACGGCACGCCCACCACCAGCGCGTCGGGCTGCCACTCTGCAATGCGTTTTTGCACCTGGACAAAGCGGGCATCGCCCTCGGCGGCGATCGTGCCCTGGGGGGTGGCACTGCGCAGCATGCGGTTGCCCACGGCCACGCCGGTGCGCTTGAGACCGTAGTCCAAAGCTAAAAAGGTTTGATGATTGGCCAATACGGGCGCGGGTGCCAAGGGACTGGCACGCACGCTGGTGCTCATGCGTGCCCCGCATCGGGTGAGAGCATCCAGGGCTGCAAGCCCAGCAGGCTCAAGGCGCGCTCGTAGCGCTGCTCCAGTGGCGTGTCAAAAATGATGCTCGGATCGGCCTCGACGGTGAGCCAGCTGTTTTCACCAATTTCGGATTCCAGCTGGCCTTCGCCCCAAGAGGCGTAACCCAGGGTCACCAACACACGCCGGGGACCGGAGCCGTTGGACAGGGCTTCGAGCACATCGCGCGAGGTGGTCATGGCCAAGCCGCCAGGCACGCTCAGGGTGGAGGCATACACCGCTTCGTCTTTGTCTTTGTTGTCCAGCACCATCGGGTCGTGCAGCACAAAACCGCGTTCTGTCTGCATCGGCCCGCCGTGCAACACGGGCGATTGCATCAGGTCGTCGCGGCGCAGCGGCAGCTCAACTTTGTCAAACAAATGGCGCAGGCTGATGGCGCCGGGTTTGTTGATGATCAGCCCCATCGCGCCTTTGGTGTTGTGCTCGCACATGTAGACCACACTCTTGGAGAAAGTCTCGTCCTCCAGGCCGGGCATGGCGATCAAAAAATGATGCGTCAGGTTGATGGAGGCAGAATCAGGCGACATACTGGCATTTTAAGGGCGAAGTCCCTGCCAACTCGGGTCACGAACAAGAGACACCCCTCAATGAACAAAGCTTTTTCTTCTGGACTGGTCTGGTTTCGGCGCGACCTGCGCGCCACAGACAACGCGGCGCTGTTTCATGCGCTGAAAAACTGCGGCAAAGTGCATGCGGTTTTTGTCTTCGACACCGACATCTTGGACCCCCTGCCCCGGGCCGACCGGCGGGTGGAGTTCATTCGCGAGTCCTTGGTCGATTTGGACGTGCAACTGCGCCAGCTGGCGGGTGACGCAGCGGCCGGCTTGATCGTGCGCCATGGCAAAGCCAAAGCCGAAATTGCCCAACTCGCCCAGCAACTGGGGGTGCAAGCGGTGTTTGCCAACCACGACGACGAACCGCAGTCACTGGCCCGCGACGCCCAGGTGCGCGGCGCTTTGGCCGACCGTGGCATTGCCCTGCACACCCACAAAGACCATGTGATTTTTGAGCGCCAAGAAGTGATGACGCAGATGGGCAAGCCCTACACCGTGTTCACACCCTACAAAAATGCCTGGTTGAAAAAGATCGATACAGACGACTTGAAGGCCTACCCGGTAGAGCGTTATGCGAGCGCGCTGGCCCCGCGCCCCGAGCAGCACCGCCAGCCCGTGCCGACCCTGGCCGACCTGGACTTTGAAACAACCAACCTGAAAGCCTTGCACATTCACCCCGGCAGCGCGGCCGTCCCGGCCTTGCTGGCGGATTTTTGGCCACGCATCGACCATTACGACCATGCACGCAACTTCCCGGCGGTCAAAGGGCCCAGTTATTTGAGCGTGCACCTGCGCTTTGGCACGGTGTCGATCCGGCATTTGGCGCGCGAGGCCCTGGCGCGGTCGCAGGCCGGCAACCATGGCGCCAGCATTTGGCTGTCCGAGCTGATTTGGCGCGACTTTTACGCCCAGATCATGGCCAATTCACCACACGCCATGGCCAAAAGCTTCAAACCCGATTACGACGCCATTCAATGGGAACATGGCCCCCATGCGCACAAATTGTTTGACGCTTGGTGCCAAGGCCGCACCGGCTATCCGCTGGTGGACGCGGCCATGGCGCAGATCAACCAAACCGGCTATATGCACAACCGGCTGCGCATGGTGGTGGCCAGCTTTTTGGTGAAAGACTTAGGGGTGGACTGGCGCTGGGGCGAGCGCTACTTTGCCGAACACCTGAACGATTTTGACCTGTCGGCCAACAACGGCGGCTGGCAGTGGGCCAGCTCCAGCGGTTGCGACGCCCAGCCGTATTTCAGGATCTTCAACCCGGTCAGCCAAAGCGAAAAGTTCGACCCCGAGGGCAAATTCATTCGCCGCTACCTGCCGCAACTGGCCGCCCTGCCCAACGCAGCGCTGCACGCGCCCTGGGCCGCCAAGCCGATGGAGCTGTCGGCGTCCGGCTTCCAATTGGGCAAGGACTACCCCATGCCCATCGTGCAGCACGACGAGGCCCGGGCCAAAACTTTGCTGCGGTACGCGGTGGTGAAAAAGGTCGCGCCTTAAATGGCGACCATTTCAAAGTCTTCTTTGCGCGCGCCGCATTCGGGGCAGACCCAGTTCATGGGCACATCGGCCCAGGCGGTACCGGGGGCAATGCCGTCGTCCGGCGCACCCAAAGCTTCGTCGTAAATCCAGCCGCAAATCAGGCACATCCAGGTTTTTGATTCAGTCACAGTGGCTCACATGAGTGGAATAGAATGAATTGATTGTATCGACGCTTGTCACCTCTATCTTCACAGCGCATGACCCCACCCAGCCCTATCCCTGTATTGAGTGACGATGAAGACGACGGCACCGAAGAGGTGATGGCCTGCGTCTTGGTCTTCAACGCCAGCGACCCCAGTGGTGCCGGGGGCCTGAGTTGTGACACCTTGGCGATCGCCTCGGTCGGCGCCCACGCCCTGCCGGTGGTCACCGGTGCCTACGCCCGCGACACCCGTGAAATTTTGGATTTTTTTGAGCTCAGCGAAGAAGCCGTGGCCGATCAGGCCCGCGCCATCGTCGAAGACGTGCCGCCCCAAGTCATCAAGGTCGGCTTTGTCGGCAGCCCCGAGAACATTGGCGTGATCGCCGAATTGGCCGCCGATTACGACGGTGTGCCCCTGGTGGCCTACATGCCCAATCTGTCTTGGTGGCAAGAAGACAAGATCGACGAATATTTGGACGCGTTTCGCGAGCTGCTGCTGCCGCAAACCAGCATTTTGATGGGCCACCACAGCACTTTGCGCCGCTGGCTGCTGCCCGACTGGTCGGGCGAGAAAAACCCCGGTCCGCGCGACATTGCCAAAGCCGCCGCCACCATGGGCGTGCCCTACACGCTGGTGACCGGTCTGCCTCTGGCCGATCAACACATAGACAACGTGCTGGCCACACCCGAGACGGTGATTGCCCACGAAAAGTTTGAACGCATCGAAGCGGTGTTTGCCGGCGCAGGCGAAACCCTGTCGGCCGCGCTGGCCGCCTTGCTCGCCACGGGCTTGGAATTGCCCGAAGCCTTCAGCGAAGCCCTGAATTACCTGGACCGCAGCCTGGACGAGGGCTTTCGCCCCGGCATGGGCCAGGTCATCCCCGATCGCTTGTTCTGGGCCCAGCCCGAAACCAGTGACACCGACGACAACGCCGAGGGCATGCACCCCACCGGCGACTTTTTTGAGTTCCCAGCCAATGAAACCAAACACTGACCTGAACGACGCTCTGTTTGAGCGCGCCCGCCGCGTGATCCCTGGCGGCGTGAATTCGCCGGTGCGCGCTTTTCGCGCCGTGGGCGGCACGCCGCGCTTCGTGAAACGCGCCCAAGGTGCGTATTTTTGGGACGCCAACGGCCAAAAATACATCGATTACATCGGTTCCTGGGGCCCGATGATCTTGGGCCATGGCCACCCGGCGGTGCTCGAAGCCGTGCAAAAGGCCGCGGTGGATGGTTTTTCATTTGGTGCACCCACCGAGCGCGAAGTCGAGCTGGCCGAAGCCATTTTGCAAGTCGTGCCCTCCATGGACATGGTGCGCTTGGTCAGCTCGGGCACGGAAGCGGGCATGAGCGCGCTGCGCTTGGCGCGCGGCGCCACCGGACGCAGCAAGTTCATCAAGTTTGAGGGCTGCTACCACGGCCACGCCGACGCCTTGTTGGTCAAAGCCGGTTCGGGCCTGGCCACGTTTGGCAACCCGACCAGCGCCGGTGTGCCCCCTGAAGTGGTGCGCGACACCTTGGTTTTGGAATACAACAACATCGCGCAGCTGGAAGAGGCTTTCAGCTTGTACGGCAAAGAACTGGCCTGCGTGATGATCGAGCCGATCGCTGGCAACATGAACTTTGTGCGCGCCAGCGTGCCCTTCATGAAGCGCTGCCGCGAGCTGTGCACCGAGCATGGTGCGCTGTTTGTGTTTGACGAAGTCATGACCGGTTGCCGTGTGGCGCTGGGCAGCGCGCAAAGCGTGTACGCCAAAGCCATCCCCGGCTTTGAACCGGACATGACGGTGATGGGCAAAGTCATTGGCGGCGGCATGCCCCTGGCGGCCTTTGGCGGCAAGCGCGCCGTGATGGAACAACTCGCCCCCCTGGGCCCGGTCTACCAAGCCGGCACCTTGAGCGGCAACCCGGTGGCCACCGCCTGCGGTCTGGCGACTTTGAAAGAAATCAGCCGCCCCGGCTTTTTTGACGCCTTGAGCGCCAAAACCCGCCTGCTGGTGGACGGCTTGAGCGGCGCTGCCAAGGCCGAAGGCGTGCCCTTTGTGGGCGACTGCGAAGGCGGCATGTTCGGCTTCTTTTTGCTGCCCGAGCTGCCTTACAACTATGGTCAGGTCATGAAGACCGACGGCGCGAAATTCAACACCCTGTTCCACGGTCTGCTGGACCGGGGCGTGTACATCGCCCCCGCCCTGTACGAAGCCGGTTTTGTGTCGGGCGCGCACAGCGAAGCCGACATTGCCGACACCGTGGCGGCGGCGCGCGAGATTTTCAAAGCGCTGTGAACGGGATGCGCATCCGCTTCAAGCGCCTGGTCCAACATCCCATGAAGGTGGCGGCGCTGGCTGGCCTGGCGCTGCAGTGCGGCATCGTCCAAGCTGAAACCGAAACAGGATTTGAAGCCAACCGCCTGTGGCTCAACGCCGGTTTTTACTCGGCCCACTTTGACACGGACAAAGGCCTGCGCAACGCCAACCCGGGCTTGGGTTTCGAATACCGCTTGAACGAGGACTGGAGGGCCACGGCCGGGCGCTTCATCAACAGCGACAGCGCGCATTCCAGCTACGTCGGCGCCTACTACCAGCCTTGGACCTTTTCAGGGGTGAAGCTGGGCGTAGTAGGTGGCGCCTTCAACGGCTATCCCAAAGCCTTCAACGGCGGCTGGTTCCCCGCCGTGCTGCCCGTGGCCAGTTGGGAAGGCGAGCGCTTCGGCTTGAACGTGGCGCTGGTGCCACCACTGAAAGACCGCTTGTATGGGGCGGTGAGTTTTCAGCTGAAAGTGCGGTTGGGAGAATGATCAGGCTGGCTTGCTCAGCAGTTCCAGCCGACTGAGGCCAAAGCGTTCAAAGTCGCGGTCAAAAGTCACCATGCGCAAGCCGGCCGCTTCAGCGGTGGCCGCCAGACACACATCGGGCCACAGGCGAGCCAGCAACGGAACGGCCGAGCTGCCCACCATGGTCTGCAAGGTGGCGTCCAGTTCTGCCGGATCGGGCAACAAACCTACTTGCGGTACAGCTTGCCATTGCTGATAGACGGCGAGCGCTTGGGGCAAGCTCATGACCTGCTCACCCATCACAGCTGTTTGGACCAGCAAACGCACCAGCGACATCATGGTGGAACGGCAAAACCACAAGGCCGTTCCTTCATCACAAGCGTTTTGCCAGTAGCGCGCAGCAGGTTCATGAAAAGGGTGGCCCGTGTGAGTTAACGCCAGCCACACATTGACATCAGGCAAATCGCCAGACGCGCGCCGCCATCCCGCAGAGGCTTCAGCCGCCCGCCATGAGTTTGCGGGCTCGCTCATCATCGTCCTTGTTCATCACATCGTACAAATCGGCATTGCTGAACTTGTCCGAAGGCAAAGCCAGTGGGGCTGCATTTCCGACCAAAGGTCGGGACATAAAACGCTGCTGCGGATCCACCACCTGGGGGGCATTCAAACCCCGCTCGACCAGTTCGATCACCAGATCGCGCAAGGTTCTCCCCTCCAAAGCCGCACGGGCTTTGAGGTGCTTAAAGAGTGCGTCGGGTAGATCAAGAGAAGTACGCATGGATGCATTTTTGCATAAACGCATCAAAATGCAAGCCTTCTCGACAGATCCAAGGCTTGCTCAATGCCTGAAGTGACGCACCCCCGAGAACACCATGGCCACGCCGCGTTCGTTGGCAGCGTCAATGACTTCTTGGTCGCGCATCGAGCCGCCGGGTTGGATGACGCAAGTGGCGCCTGCGTCGACCACCACATCCAGGCCGTCGCGGAAAGGGAAGAAGGCGTCGCTGGCCACCGCCGTGCCTTGCAGGCTGAGCTTGGCGTGTCCGGCTTTGATGCTGGCGATGCGCGCCGAATCCAAGCGGCTCATTTGGCCCGCGCCCACACCCATGGTCATGCCATTGGCGCAAAACACAATCGCGTTGGATTTGACGTACTTGGCCACCTTCCAGGCGAACAGCAAATCTTGCAGTTGCTGAGGTGTCGGTTGCACGGTGGTGACCACTTTCAGGTCAGACAGGCTGAGCTCGTGGTTGTCGGCCGACTGGATCAAGAGGCCCGAGCCGATGCGCTTGATGTCTTGGGTATTGCGCCCCGCTTGACCTTCAGGCAAGGCGATTTGCAGCACCCGCACATTGGCTTTGGCTTTGAAGATGGCCAGCGCTTCGGCGCTGTAGCTGGGCGCCATCAGCACTTCGACAAACTGTTTGCTCACCGCTTCGGCGGCGGCTTGGTCCACAGGACGGTTGAAAGCGATGATGCCGCCGAACGCACTGGTCGGGTCGGTTTGGAAGGCTTTGCTGTAGGACTCGAGAGCGTCTTGGCCCACGGCCACGCCGCAGGGGTTGGCGTGCTTGACGATGACGCAAGCGGGCTCACTGAAGCTCTTGACGCATTCCCAGGCCGCGTCGGCGTCGGCGATGTTGTTGTAGCTGAGCTCTTTGCCTTGCAGTTGCTGCGCAGTGACCAGCGAACCGGCGGCCGGGTTGACGTCGCGGTAAAAGGCAGCAGTCTGGTGCGGGTTTTCGCCGTAGCGCAGGTCTTGCAGCTTGATGAACTGGCTGTTGCTTTGTGCCGGAAACTCGCTGCGGGTGGGTACGGCTGCGGCAGCGTCAAACGTGATGGACGACAGGTAGTTGCTGATCGCGCCGTCGTACTGGCTGATGCGGTTGAACGCAGCGACCGACAGGGCAAAGCGGGTGGCGTGCGAGACTTTGCCTGCGGCTTTGAGCTCGGCGATCACGCCGGAGTATTGCGCCGCGTCGGTCAACACGGCCACGTCTTTCCAGTTCTTGGCGGCGCTGCGCACCATGGCCGGGCCACCGATGTCGATGTTCTCGATCGCGTCGTCCAAGGTGCAGCCAGGCTTGGCGACAGTGGCTTCAAAGGGGTACAGGTTGACCACCAGCAGGTCGATGGTTTCGATGCCGTGCGCCTTGAGTGCCGCCATGTGCTCGGGCAGATCGCGTCGCGCCAGCAAGCCGCCGTGCACCTTGGGGTGCAGGGTTTTGACGCGGCCGTCCAGCATTTCCGGAAACTGGGTCAGCTCGGCCACTTCGGTCACGGGCAGGCCGTGATCGGCCAAGAGTTTGGCGGTACCGCCAGTGGACAGCAGTTGCACATTCAAAGCGTGCAAGGCTTGCGCCAGCTCGACGATGCCAGTTTTGTCAGAGACAGAGATCAGTGCTTTCATGGGGGGCTTTACTTCAAAAGTTGGTGTTCGAGGAGTTTCTTGCGCAAGGTGTTACGGTTCAGGCCCAACCATTCGGCCGCGCGGGATTGGTTTTGATCGGCTTTTTGCATCACCACTTCCAAGAGCGGGCGCTCGACCAAGCGCACGAGCATGTCGTGCATATTGGCGGGCGGGGTGCCGTCCAGGTCGCGAAAATAGGTGTGCAGGCTCTCGCGCACGCAGTCTTCTATGTTTGTTTTGCTCATGCCATCGTCTCCAAAGCCGCCAGCTGCACGGTCGCGGGCAAGCGATCCATGCTGTCGGCCAAACCATCCCAAAAATTCGCCACGGCACGCAGCTGCGCAGTGGCATCGTCCAAAGTGTTCATCGACTCGCGAAAGGCCTCGCCGCCTGGCAGTCCGCGCACATACCAGCCGATGTGTTTGCGCGCCGAACGCACACCGGTGCGTTCGCCATACAGGCTGTAGTGGTCTTGTAAATGCGCCAACAGGGCGCGGCGCACTTCGGCCACCAAGGGCGGTGCCAAATGCTCACCGGTGGCCAAAAAGTGTGTGATTTCTCTGAAAATCCACGGCCGCCCTTGGGCGGCACGCCCGATCATCACCGCATCAGCGCCGGTGATGGCCAGCACCTCGCGTGCTTTTTCGGGGCTGGTGATGTCGCCATTGGCCACCACCGGAATGCGCACGGCCGCCTTCACTGCGGCCACCGTGTCGTATTCGGCAAAACCGCTGTAGCCCTGTTCGCGGGTGCGGCCATGCACGGTGAGCATCTGCACGCCCACGCTTTCGGCGGCGCGTGCCAAGACCACGGCATTCTTGTTCTGCTGTGACCAGCCAGTGCGCATTTTCAAGGTCACCGGCACCCCATGTGGCGCACACGCCTGCACGACCGCATCGATGATCGAGACAGCCAAGGGTTCGTCTTGCATCAAGGCCGAACCCGCCCATTTGTTGCACACCTTTTTGGCCGGGCAACCCATGTTGATGTCGATGATTTGCGCGCCGCGCTCAACGTTGTAGAGAGCCGCTTCGGCCATCATGGCGGCATCGGTGCCGGCAATTTGCACTGCGATCGGGCCAGGCTCGCCGTCGTGGTTGGCACGGCGCGAAGTCTTCAAGCTGTGCCACAAGTCCTTGCGCGAAGTCACCATCTCGCTGACCGCGTAACCCGCGCCAAACTCGCGGCACAGCTGGCGAAACGGCCGATCGGTCACCCCCGCCATGGGGGCGACAAACACGTTGTTCGGCAATGCGTAAGCACCAAGCTGCATGAAACAGGGCTATCTGGAAAAAGTGGGTTTGCTGAAAAAGGAGGCACGATTGTAATTGCTTAAAATTTCAGCAACTGAAAGCTGAATGTGCTAGGCAAACTTGCACGCACCCTGCGCCTTGGTTGTGCTGGCGCTCACGCTACACTGGTCTGACCATGGAACTTTGGCTGCACGCGCACATCACCCTTTTGCTCGACTGGCTGTCGCTGCCGCACAACGGCTTGCCCATGGTCTTCCTCGTCTCGTTGATTTCAGCCACCTTGCTGCCACTGGGCTCAGAACCCGTGGTGTTTGGCCTGATCAAACTCAACCCCGAATTGTTTTGGCCCGCCATTGCCGTGGCCACGGTGGGCAACACCTTGGGCGGCTTGATCAGTTGGGGCATGGGCTACGGTGCCCGGCAAGCGGTGCGACACAAGCTGCCAAGCAGCGCCGATGTGCGCGCCCTCAAGTGGCTGGAGCGATTAGGGCCCAAGGCCTGCTTGCTGGCCTGGTTGCCCGGCGTGGGTGACCCTTTGTGTGCCATGGCCGGTTGGCTGCAACTGCCTTTGGGGCCCTGTGCGCTGTACATGGCCGTGGGCAAGTTTTTGCGTTACCTGACCCTGTCGGCTGCTTTGCTGTGGTTGTTTCCCGGACTGACCTGATCCACTGGCGTCAGGGCAGCCCAGGGTTCAGGCCTAATCAGGGCTTGACGCGCGCCCAGCTGAAAGGACCAAACGCATAGCTGCCATTGGCGGCGTTGGCGTTCGGGTTGATGGTCAACTTGAGGTATTCCATCGGATTGGCCGGGTTGGTGTGCACCACGATGCGGTGAAAGTTGGGCACGTTGTAGCCGCCAGGCTGGTTGGCGTAGGGGTCGATGGCAGTGGCGTTGGCCGTCCCAACTCCATGGTAAGTCGTGGCCACACCCGCCACAGAGGCGTCAGTGCATGCCACTGCCGCCGTGGCTGGCACCAGGGGGGCGTTGGGGGTACCGAAAGTGAAGCTGGCGGAGACCGGGGCTTCCACCACGCAAGTGGCATTCTGAACCAGCGGATTATCCGAACGGTAGTTGTGTGAATCGCCGTTGATCAACAACACGGGCTTGGCAAAGGCGGTGGTTTTCGCCGCAATCTTGTCAATGAATTGCTTGTACTCGCTCAAATGCGCCTTGCCTGCAGAGTGACCATCTTGGTCCCACATATCGGCTTGAATTTGAATCACCACGCCAATGTCTTTGTTGGCCGTGGCTTGTGCAAAAGCAGTGTCGAGCCAACGCAAATTGGCCGCCGTGCGGGTGGCCACCTCAATGGCCTGTGCGTTACTCATGGTGGAAGTGCCGTACCAATTATCGGTGTCATTGTTAGATCCACCCGGCACGTTGATGGTCATGAACAACACACCATTTTTTTCAAACCAGACGTTTTCCACAAACTGCGCATCAGCAGGGTGGTCCTTGTCAAAATCATCTTTTTGGCTGTGAACAGGGATCGGGTTGACACCCAATGACTGACCCGTTTTGGGGAAAAATATGGAGCGCACCAAGCTCAAGTTAGCCAGAGGGTCACCCTTAGCAAAGGAGCCTCCGTCCGTCGTCACGTAGGTGATCACATCACTGACTGAACTTCCACCGCCTTGTTTTGCTTTGTGGCAGTCCGCCCACTCGTTGTCGCCAGGCACGTACACCAAAGGCATCCTGAAACTTTTCCATTGGTTGAAGACGCCCAAGTTGTAAGTCTCGGTGCAATATTCTTTGCCTGAGTGAATATCCCCCACATGCAAGGCCAGAGACAAACTGGTGTCGGCGTTGATGGCACTGATGAAAGCCGGATTGGCCAAGTATTGAGCGGTATCTTTGTAACCAATGCCGTAAGGCGAGTCGCCAATCACAGCGACATTGAACGTCGGGTCAGCGACATCAGAGCCGCCGCACGCAGTCAGGGCCAACACAAAGGCGCACGCGCTGGCGCAAGCAGAAATTTTCTTCAACATGAGCAACTTCCAGAAATGAATGGAGTGCTCAGTATTCAACCCCTGTGTGGCAGTTTCATGACGAAATGAAAAATGACTTGCGATAACTCAGGAACTGAACAAGAAGTTCATCACGTCGCCGTCTTTGACCACGTACTCTTTGCCTTCGGCGCGCATCTTGCCGGCGTCTTTCGCGCCTTGCTCGCCTTTGCAGGCTATGAAGTCGTCAAACGCGATGGTCTGGGCGCGGATATAGCCCTTTTCAAAGTCAGTGTGGATCACGCCAGCGGCTTGCGGGCCAGTGTCGCCCACATGGATGGTCCAGGCGCGCACTTCTTTCACGCCGGCGGTGAAATAGGTTTGCAGGCCGAGCAAGCTGTAGGCCGAACGGATCAAGCGGTTCAGGCCGGGTTCGTCTTGGCCCAACTCTTCTAAGAACATTTGACGGTCTTCGTCGCTCATCTCGCTCATCTCGGCTTCGAGCTTGGCGCAAATGGCCACCACGGGGGCGTTTTGCGCGGCGGCATAGGCCTTGAGGCGGTCCAGCAGCGGGTTGTTCTCAAAACCATCTTCGGACACGTTGGCCACGAACATGGCAGGCTTGGCGGTGATCAAGAAGAACTGCTTGAGCAATGGCAACTCTTCTTTGCTGAAGTCGATGGTGCGCACCGGCTTGGTGTCGTTGAGTGCAGCCTGGCATTTTTCCAAAATCGCCACCAGCTTGATGGATTCTTTGTCGCCCGAGCGTGCGGTTTTGGTCACACGGTGCAGGGCTTTTTCCACTGCTGACAAGTCGGCCAAGCACAGCTCAGTTTGGATGACTTCAATGTCGGAGATCGGATCGACCTTGCCGGCCACGTGGATGACGTTGTCGTCTTCAAAACAGCGCACCACGTTGATGGTCGCGTCGGTCTCGCGGATGTGTGCCAAAAACTTGTTGCCCAGGCCTTCGCCGGTGCTGGCACCGGCCACCAGACCAGCAATGTCCACAAACTCCACGATCGCCGGCACGATGCGCTCGGGGGTGATGATGTGCGCCAATTGCTGCAGGCGCGGATCGGGCACTTCAACCACGCCCACATTGGGCTCGATGGTGCAAAACGGGTAATTCTCTGCCGCGATGCCGGCTTTGGTCAGGGCGTTGAACAGGGTGGACTTGCCCACGTTGGGCAAGCCCACGATGCCGCATTTCAAACTCATTTTGGATCCTTAGTCAGCCAAGCCCCTTTGCGCCGACAACCCCTGATGGGCGTGGCTGAAGGCCCCGATCCAAGTGATGGAGTGGGCCAAGGGGTAAGCTTGGGATTGTAATGTTGGCGGGTGCCCTTGCTGCAAGCCCGTGCTGTAATTCAGACCTTGGCCTGCACGAACCCCATGAAAAGCCCAAATGACCCGTCCCTGACCGGTAAGCCCCTGCGCACGGCCGCGGTGCTGCTGGCCGCTGGGTCGGCGTCGCGCATGGGTGGGCAGCCCAAATGCCTTTTGCAGTTGGACGGCACCAGCTTGATCGAGCACCAAATCAAGGCCTTGCTGGCGGTCGGCATCACCGACATCGTGGTGGTTTTAGGGCACTACGCAGCGGCCATCGCGGCGGGTGTGCAGCATTTACCGGTCCAGATCGTGCACAACCCGCAACCCGATGAGGGTCAGGCGTCGTCCCTGCGCCGAGGTTTGGCCGCTTGCCCAGCCTCAGGGCCAGGCGGGTTTGACGCTTTTTACATCGGTCTGGCCGATCAACCTTTGATCGGCTCGGAAGAAATCGCGCACTTGCTGGCCGCGCACCAACAACGCCCCGCAGGCTGTGCATTCACGCAACCGCTGGTCGACAACAGGCCTGGCAACCCCGTCGTTTTCACGCAAGCCGTACGGCAAGACTTGCTGCAGGCCAGCGGCGACTGGGGCGGGCGGCAATGGCAAAAAGCGCATGCCGATCAGGTCTACCGCTGGCCCACGCCCAATCCGCACTACCGCATCGACATGGACAGCCCCGAGGATCTGCAGGCTTTCACCTTGCGCACCGGCCGTGCATTGCATTGGCCTGCACCAGGCCAGGCCTGAGCGCTCCTACAATCAGGGCCATGGCTGACCACTTTGACATTGCTATTCGCGGCTGCGGCATCGTGGGCCGCACGCTGGCCTTGCTGCTGGCCAACCAACGCCTGCGGGTGGCGCTGATCCAAACCGCCGGCGCCTCCAGCGCCGCCGGGCACAGCGATGTACGGGCTTATTCCCTCAACGCGGCAGCGCGCGAGTTATTGGCATCTGTGCGTTGCTGGCCCGAAGGCACGGCCGTCACCCCGGTGCTGCAGATGCAGGTGTTCGGTGACCGGGGCGGTGCGTTGAACTTCAGCGCCCGTGAACAAGGTGTGGACGCGCTCAACTGGATGGTGGACGTGCCCGCCCTCGAAGCCCAACTGGCCTCGGCCGTGCGTTTCCAAGCCCTGATCACCGAGCTGAACGAGGACACCGCCAACGCGCCTTTGACTGTGATCTGCGAAGGCCGCGCCAGCCGCACCCGGGCGGAACTGGGTGTGGCTTTTGACATCAAAGCCTACGCCCAACACGCGGTGGCTGCCCGCTTGCACTGCGCCCTGCCCCATGGGCAAACGGCGCGGCAGTGGTTTCAAACGGAGGCATCGGCCACCGCAGCCGACCAAGCCGACATCCTGGCACTGCTGCCGATAGGCGGCGAGACCAGCCATGAGGTGGCGCTGGTGTGGTCGGTGCCGCCTGCCAAAGCCCACGCGCTGATGGCCTTGACCGAATCCGAATTTGCCCAGTCCTTGACGCAGGCCTGCCATCACAGCCTGGGCGCCATGACTTTGCGCAGCGAGCGCGCCGTTTGGCCACTGCAACTGGCGCAGGCCTCGCCCTGGGTGGGCAGCCTGCCCGGCCACAGTGGGCGCAGCTTTGCGCTGGCCGGCGACGCCGCACACGCCATGCACCCCTTGGCAGGTCAAGGTCTGAACGTGGGCTTGGCCGATGTGGCCGAGTTGGCGCGCGTGTTGGGAGCGCGTGAATTTTGGCGCCCCTTGAATGATCTGAAATTGCTGCGCCGCTATGCGCGCGCGCGCCAAGCCGATGTGCAAGCCATGGCCTGGGTCACAGACCAATTGCAAAACCTGTTTGCCCAACCGGGTGCACTGTGGTCGCCTGTGCGCAACTGGGGTTTGAACGCCTTTAACCAATCAGGCCCGGTCAAACGCTGGGCCACCGCCAACGCCATGCGTTGACTCTTTTTTGAAAGCAAGATCGAATGAATCAGACCCCCCGTTGGCTGAACCGCACAGGCGCCCTGTGCGTGTGCCTGACTCTGTTGCTGGGTGGCCTGTTCAGCCTGAGCGCCCAAGCGCAAGAGGCCACTTTGCGCAAGAACCTGGCCGAGCGATTGCCCGCCCTGGCCAAGATCGACGAGATCAGCAAAACACCGCTGCCGGGTATTTTTGAAATTCGCATCAACGGCAGCGACATTTACTACGCCGACGCCGAAGGCAATTACCTGATCCAAGGCGCCTTGATCGACTTGAAGCAAAAGCGCAACCTGACGGAAGAGCGCATCGAAAAACTCTCGGCGATCGACTTTGACAGCCTGCCCCTGAAAAACGCCTTCACCCAGGTGCGCGGCAATGGCAAACGCAAGTTGGTGATTTTCGCGGACCCCAACTGCGGGTATTGCAAGCGTTTTGAAAAAGACCTGGCGAAAATCGAAAACGTGACGATTTACCACCTGCTGTTCCCGATCTTGGGTGAAGACTCGACGGCGAAAGCCAAGAACATTTGGTGCGCCAAAGACAAAGCCAAGGTCTGGAACGACTGGATGCTCAATGGTGTCACGCCGCCCGCCCTGAAATGCGACACCACCGTGGTGGATGCCAACGTCGAGTTCGGCAAGAAAAACCGCATCACCGGCACCCCCACTTTGTTCTTTGCCGACAACAGCCGCATTCCCGGCGCGATCGACGCCAAGCAAATTGAAAAACTCCTTTCTGCCGTCCACTGAGCCTGACCATGCACCGCACTGAAGACACCACCTGGATCCTGATCCGCCGCTTGGGCTACGCTGGCCTGGCCCCTTTTGTGATCCTGGCTTTTTTGCTGTGGTTGGTGGACGCGGAGTTGCACCCCTTCATTGCCTTGTCGATGGCCGGTTACGGCGCAGTGATTGTGTCTTTCTTGGGCGGCATCCATTGGGGCATTGGCTTTCGCAATGCCATCACCATGCACAACGCGCCGCCGGTGCATTTTGTCTGGGGCGTGATGCCTTCGCTCTTGGCCTGGGTGGCGGTGATGATGCCGGCCTTTGCTGGCTTGCCCTTGCTGGGCATGGTCTTGATCGCGTGCTACATCATGGACCGGCGCACCTGGGCTGCTGCGGGTTTGGGCCAGTGGCTCACGCTGCGTTTGCAGCTGACCGTGGTCTCGTCACTGAGCTGTTTCTTTGCCGCCGGCGCCACCTGAAAGGCGCGCGCCCATGAAAGCATCCACGGCCTGCATGGCGCTGCACTACCAGGTGCAGGCGAGCCATCTGCATGATCATCTTTTCAGCATCACCCTGAGCCTGGCCTCGCCCAGCGCGCAGCAAACCGTGTCGCTGCCGGTGTGGATTCCGGGCAGTTATTTGGTGCGCGAATTTGCCAAAAATTTGCAGGGCCTGGAGGCCCGGCAACAGGGCCGCAAATGCCCCCTGATTCAGCTGGACAAATGCACTTGGCAGATCGACTGCATCCAAGGCGTGCCGCTCACTCTCAGCTACCAGGTTTATGCGCTGGACAACTCGGTGCGCACCGCCTGGTTGGACGCCGATCGCGGTTTTTTCAATGGCACCAGCCTGTTCTTGCGCGTGCATGGTCACGAAGAGCAGCCACACCATCTGCACGTTTTGCCTGTGAAAAACAAAGCCGATTGGCAGCTGGCCACAAGCCTCACTCCTGTGAAAGTCAACGCCCGTGGCTTTGGCCTGTATGCGGGCGACAACTACGACGAGTTGGTGGACTGTCCGGTGGAAATGGGGGCCTTTTGGCGGGGTGACTTCACCGCTTGCGGCGTGCCGCACCAGTTGGTGGTGGCAGGCGCCCTGCCGTCTTTTGACAAAGCACGCCTGCTGGCCGACACCCAAAAGATTTGCGAAACCGAAATTCGCTTTTGGCATGGCCCCAAAGCCTCCGCCAAGCACACCCCCTACCCGCGCTATGTCTTCATGCTCAATGTGGTGGACGAGGGTTTTGGTGGCCTGGAGCACCGCAACTCCACCGCGCTGATTTGTGGCCGACGCGATTTGCCCCGACTGGGCGAAACCCGAATCACCGAGGGCTACACCACCTTGCTCGGTCTGATCAGCCACGAGTACTTTCACACCTGGAACGTCAAGCAACTGCGCCCCGCTGAATTGACGCGCTACGACTACACCCAAGAAAACTACACCGAGCTGCTCTGGTTTTTTGAAGGCTTCACCAGCTACTACGACGACTTGCTGCTGCGCCGCGCCGGTTTGATTGACGATGCAAGTTACTTCAAACTGCTGAACAAAACCATCAACCAGGTGATGCAGACGCCCGGTCGCCTGATTCAGTCCGTGGCCCAGGCCAGCATGGACGCTTGGGTCAAGTACTACCGCCAAGACGAGAACACCCCCAACGCCACGGTAAGCTACTACACCAAAGGCGCCTTGGTGGCTTTGTGCTTGGACCTGCGCCTGCGCAGCGAAGGCCGCGCCACGCTGGACGACGTGATGCGCGCCCTGTGGCAACGCTGCCACGGCGGACCGATGCAAGAAGCCGATCTGCTGGCCGTCTTGCAAACACTGACCGGCCGCAGTTGGCGCTCAGAAATCAAAACCTGGGTGCACGGCACGGCAGAGTTGCCTGTGCGCCCACTGCTGTCGGCGCAGGGTCTGGTGATCCATGACGATGAAGCGCAGATGGCGCAGCGCCTGGGCTTGCGTGCGGTCGACGGCCCAGCAGGCGTGCACATCAAAGTCGTGCTGCGCGGTGGCGCGGCGGAGCAAGCGGGCCTGGCCTCAGGTGATGAATGGTTGGGGGTGGACGTGGGTGCACGCGGTCAAGGCGGCAGCTGGCGTTTGCACAAGCTGGACGATTTGAAACACTTGCTGGGCACCGAAAAACGTTTCACCGCTTGGGTGTCCCGCGACCACCGTTTGCTGCGCTTGCCGCTGACACTGCCCGCGAAAGCCGTGACCTGGCGGCTGGCGGTGCCCGCATCGCGGCCAGCAGGCCAGTGGCCAGCGGTTTGATTATTTGCCGCGCAAATCCACCACGCGTTTGGCCTTGCCCTGGCTGCGTTCCACACCGCCTTCGGTGCGCAACTCAATCTCCACGCTGGAGCCGATGTAGACCTTGATCTCGTGCTGCAGCAATTTGGCGGCGGCTCGTGCCTCGATGCTGTCTTGGCTCATGCCCGTGCGGGTCTCCACCACCACTTTGAGGTTGTCCATGGGGCCTTCACGGGTCAGCACACATTGGTAATGCGGCGCCAATTCGGGGCGCTTCAAAATCAGCTCCTCGATCTGAGATGGAAACACATTGACGCCACGAATGATCATCATGTCGTCGCTGCGACCGGTGATCTTTTCCATGCGGCGCATGGTGCGCGCGGTACCCGGCAACAAGCGGGTCAAATCACGGGTGCGGTAGCGGATGATGGGCAAGGCCTCTTTGGTCAGGCTGGTGAAGACCAACTCGCCCATCTCACCATCTGCGACGGGCTCGCCGGTCTCAGGGTGAATGATCTCGGGGTAGAAATGGTCCTCCCAAATCGTGGGCCCGTCTTTGGTCTCGATGCATTCGCTGGCCACGCCCGGGCCCATGACCTCGGACAGGCCGTAAATGTCGACCGCGTCAATGCCCATGCGTTTTTCAATCGCCACACGCATGTCGTTGGTCCAGGGTTCGGCACCGAAAATACCGATGCGCAAGGGGCTGCTTTTCGGGTCAATGCCTTGGCGCTCGTACTCGTCCGCAATCGCCAGCATGTAGCTGGGCGTGACCATGATGATGTTGGACTGAAAGTCTTGGATCAACTGCACCTGGCGTTCGGTTTGACCGCCGCCAAACGGCACCACCGTGAGGCCGAGTTTTTCGGCGCCATAGTGCGCGCCCAGTCCGCCCGTGAACAACCCATAGCCATAGCTCACATGCACCATGTCACCCGGCCGAGCCCCGCCGGCGCGGATGCTGCGCGCCACCACCGTGGCCCAGGTGTCGATGTCTTTGAGCGTGTAACCCACGACCGTGGGCTTGCCCGTGGTGCCGCTGGAGGCGTGAATGCGCGCGCACTGTTCGCGGGGCACAGCGAACATGCCAAACGGGTAGCTGTCACGCAGGTCCAGCTTGGTGGTGAAAGGAAACTTGGCCAGATCGCTCAGGCTGCGGCAATCGTCCGGGTGCACACCGGCTGCGTCAAATTTGGCGCGGTACACCGGCGAATGGGCGTAGGCGTGATGCAAAGTGGCCTGCAAACGCTTGAGCTGCAAGGAGCGCAACTCGTCGATGCTGGACTTTTCAATCGGCTCGAGGGGGAAAGATGGGGGGGTCATGACAGTCACTCCACAGGATCAATAGGGGACAGTGCTGAAAGTCTGTCCTATTCTTTTATTCAGGCCGGGATCACCGTGCCCTGGATTTGCGCGCTCTTGCCGCGAAACAGCGCGATCACTTCACCGCGCTGGTTGCTGACCTTCATGTCGTAGATGCCATGACGGCCGCTCAGGGTCTGCTCCACACCCTCGCAGGTGAGCACGTCGCCCAGCTGCCCCGGCTTTAAAAACTCGATGCTGCAACCGGCGGCCACCGCCGCCTTGTTGTAACTGTTGCACGCAAAGGCAAAGGTCGAATCGGCCAACGTGAAGATAAAGCCGCCATGGCAAATCTGGTGGCCATTCAAATGCAGCGGCTTGACTTCCATGCGGATCACCGCGCGTCCAGGCTCGCAGCTGATCAGCTCCATGCCCATGGTGTCTTTGGACGCGGTGTCGACCGCGAACATGGTACGGCCCACTTGGCTGGCCAGGTCTTTGGCATCTTGACTCATCGTGCGCCTTGGTTATTGACCTGTGAACTTCGCTGGGCGCTTTTCCAGGAAAGCCTGAACCCCCTCGAAATAATCGTGCGTGCGGCCCATGGCCGATTGGGTGTCGCGCTCCAAATCGAGCTGCTCAGACAGGCTGCGGGTGGTCGCACCTTGCAACAGGGCGCGGGTGGCGACCAAGGCCCGGGTGGGCATCACCGCCAAACGCTCGGCCATGGCCAGCGCAGCGGCCACCGCATCGTCGGCCACCTCCCAAATCACGCCCCAGTCCTTGGCCTGCTGCGCGGGCAATTTATCGCCCGTCATGGACAAGGCCATGGCACGCGCCAGGCCCAAGCGCTCGACCAGCAACCAGCTGCTGCCGGCGTCGGGAATCAAACCGATTTTGCTGAACGCTTGGATGAAACTGGCCCCAGGCGCGGCAATGGCGATGTCGCAGGCCATGGCCACCGAAGCCCCGGCGCCCGCCGCCACACCGTTCACAGCGGCAATGATGGGCATGCGCAGCGACTGGATGCGGCGCGTGGTGGGGTTGAAAGCCTGGTCAATGATGGGGCCCGGATCGGCACGCGCGATCATGTCAGGGCCGGGCGTGAAATCGAAAGACGACAAGTCGGCGCCAGCGCAAAAACCGCGTCCAGCGCCTGTCAGCACCATGGCGCGGATGGCGGGGTTGGCTTCGGCCTGGTCCAAAGCCGCCCACAAATCGTGGTGCATTTGACGGTCAAAACTGTTCAAAGCGGCAGGACGGTTGAGCGTGACCAAGGCCACGGCGCCGCGCTCTTCGTACAAAACAGTGGAAGTGGGGGTGTCGGTCATGAAAATCTCCTGGATGCAAAATGTACCATTAACCGACCGATCGGTTGGTTAATGTTTTCCCGGGGTGGGGTCCCTGGCGACAGGGCCCTGTCAGCCGCTTGGGTATAGTCAAGCCGAACCGTTTTTCCCACATTCACCCAGGAGACAGGCCGTGGCCTATCAAAACATCGAAGTCCGCACCGAAGGCGGCAAAGTCGGCATCGTGACCTTGAACCGTCCCAAAGCTTTGAACGCCTTGAACGGCGAGTTGATGGACGAACTGGGCGCCGCGCTCCAAGCCTTTGACTCGGATGAAGACATTGGCTGCATGGTCATCACCGGCAGCGAGAAAGCCTTTGCCGCTGGAGCCGACATTTCGGCGATGGCGAAATTCACATTCACCGACGTCTACAAAGAAGACTTCATCACCCGCAACTGGGAAACCATCCGCAGCATCCGCAAACCCGTGATCGCCGCCGTCAGTGGCTTTGCCTTGGGCGGGGGCTGCGAGCTGGCCATGATGTGCGACTTCGTCATCGCCGCCGAGAACGCCAAATTTGGCCAACCCGAAATCAAGATCGGCATCATCCCGGGCGCTGGCGGCACGCAGCGCTTGCCCCGGGCCATTGGCAAGTCCAAGGCCATGGACCTGGTGCTGACGGGCCGCATGATGGACGCGCAAGAAGCCGAGCGCGCCGGCTTGGTCAGCCGCGTGGTGCCTTTGGACCAACTGATGGACGAAACCCTGGGCGCAGCCTTGATGATTTGCGGCTACGGTCAGTTGTCGGTGATGGCGGCCAAAGAAAGCGTGAACCGCGCCTTTGAAAGCGGCCTGTCCGACGGCGTGATGTTTGAGCGCCGCATTTTCCACGCCTTGTTTGCCACCGCCGACCAAAAAGAAGGCATGGACGCGTTTTTGAACAAACGCCCGCCGCAATTCACCCACCGCTGAAACCCAGCTCGCCTGGCGCTTCATCGCTCTGGGCTTGACGCTGGTCAAAGCCTGGCGTCATCCTCAAAAACATAATCCAGTCTTGCCCATCACACAGGACTGGATTCACATGCACTTCGTTCAGTCTCGGAACCACCGGCTTCGCCCGGCTGTGGGCTCATGGTCTGGGCTACGTTGTTGGGCTTGTCTGGGTATGGCACTGGCAGGGCTGCTGCTGCCCGCAGCGGCCAGCGCCATCACCCTGTGGCCCACCATCCCCTTCATTCGCGGCCAAGACCTGTGCCAATACCAAGACGCCTACGGCCGCAGTCGCAGCGCCAGCCGCAAAGAGATGATTCTGCAGGTGAGCCAATTGATGGCCATGGGCGCCGAGACGCCTGACGCGGTGCAAGCCATCGTCACCATCGACAAACTGATCACCCAACAACGCCAACTGGCGCGCATCGGCGCCGGCATGGACGTGACGCTGGAGAGTGTGATCAAAGCCTCGCTCGACCAAACCTACCGCGAAGTTCAACCGCGCGAGCGAAAGCTGGCCTTTTTCAACCCGACCACCTTGATGGAGTTGCTGGATGAACTCAAAGAACAGCACCGGCAAGAACGGGTCGATGCCAACCATCTGGCGCGTCTGTCCGGTATGGCCTGGGGCACCTACGCGTATGGGCCCAGTTGCAACAACGATATTTTGCTGACCCTGCACGTGACGCTGCACAGCGGGCAGACCTACAACTTCAGCGCCCGGGGCGAGCCTGAGTCTGCCGCCATGGCCGTGGCCAACAAGATGTTCCAACAGTTCCAGGCCACGCAATTTCCCTCTGTGATTCACGTCAATGGCAAGTCCTTGACTTTGGTTGGGGCCCCCGGCTCCCCCGTCAGCCATGCACCGACGCCCGCCTTGGCCGAGAAAGCCTGCGCCAGCGTCAAAGCGCGCCTGCCCAGTTGGGAAGAATACGAAATGCTGGCCATGCTGGGCGACTGGAACGGCGGCGTCAGCCTGAACCGCGATGTTTGGACCTTGAGCGGCGGCAAAGTGCTCTCGCCCAACTTGCGCAACCCGTCTCCGGTGCGGCAACCCGAAGAAGCGCGCGGGGAAGATTTGCATTTTTATTGTGTGCGCTGAGCGATGTGCAGGGTGAGCAACCAGCGGCTCGGCGAATCACCACTCAGGTTCTTGCCTTTGGTGTCGATACCCCATTTATGCGCATTCCATCCATCTCTCTCAATTCCGCTTTTGTTCGCTCAATGTCAACGATCGATCCGACCGCGCGGGTAGAAAAGCGCACAGCACCTGAGGGCGTCGGCAAACCCGGGGCGGTGAGAACATCCGGCAAAGCAGGACTGACCTCGGCCTCTAAACGGTCACGCGGCTCGCGTCGTCGCGCTTCTTTGGACGGCTTGGGCCAAGAAGTCGACGTGTTTGCTTGATGGGCTGTTGGCCCAAGAAAAAACCCACAGTCGTGAAACTGTGGGTTTTTGTGTTTGGTGGTGATAGGTGGATTTGAACCACCGACATCAGCATT
>CANFMK010000021.1 GCA_947448325.1 Comamonadaceae bacterium | reverse complement strand
GGTGCCACGCGCAAAACTCCATGGCCGCGGCCGAGGCGCTGTGCCAAGAACTGGTGGCGCAAGGCGGCATGGCGCAAGCTGTGCAAGCTGATTTGGCAGTGGCAGCAGACCGCCAACGCATGATGGCGCAGATCGTGGCGCAAGCCGGGCCACTGGATTGTTTGGTGAACAACGCGTCCAGCTTTGAGCCCGATAGCGCACGCGACTTTGACGAAGAAGCCCTGAGCACGCAACTGGAAGTGAACTTGATCGCGCCCCTTGCGCTGTCGCGCCTGATGGCACAAAGCCTGCCATCCAACGCCGCATCTGGCGCACGCAGCATCGTCCATGTGCTGGACCAAAAGGTCTTCAACCTCAACCCCGACTATTTTTCTTACACCGTGTCCAAACTGGCGCTGGAGCGCAGCGTGGCTTTGCAAGCGCAAGCGTTGGCGCCGCACATTCGGGTGTGTGGTGTGGCGCCGGGTTTGATGTTTTTAAGTGGCCCGCAAACCCAGGCCAACTTTGACCAAGCCAGCCAAGTGAATTTGCTCAAACGCGCCATCGACCCGGCGCAGGTTGCCGCAACCTGCCTGTTCATGGCCAACAACCCTGCCCTGACCGGCGTGACCCTGGCCGTGGACAACGGCCAGCACTTGGTGCCCTTGGCGCGCGACGTGATGTTTGTGGTCGACGGCGCCTCGAAAGAAAATCATGCTTGATCCGATCAGTCGCCTGACGCTGGAATGCCGACGCATTTTCCTGCGCAACCATGTGGTGCCGGTGCGCATTGGCGCGCACGACTTTGAAAAAACACAGGCCCAGCGGGTGGTGTTCAACGTCGAGCTGTTTGTCCCCTATGAACTGTCCACCCCTCAGTCTGACGATTTGGCCGAAGTGGTGGATTACGACTTTGTGCGCGAGTTGATCGCGGCGCGCATCCACCAAGGTCATGTGGAACTGCAAGAAACTTTGTGCGACGACCTGGCCGCCCAAATGCTGGCCCACCCCCGGGTGCAGGCCGTGCGCTTGTCCAGCAACAAACCCGATGTGTATCCCGACTGCGAAGCCGTGGGCGTGGAAGTGTTTCGCATGAAAGCGTGGGCGGCATGAAAGCGACTTTGGGCAACCAAACCTTGACCCTGTTTGGCCTGCGCTTTGCCGCCAACCTGGGCATTTTGGAACATGAGATGACCGAGCCGCAGCCGATCCAGGTCGATGCGGAACTCAACCTGGGGCCACAACCCCTGTTGCCGCATGACGACGACATCAACCATGTGCTGGACTACCGCAAGGTGCGCCAAATCATCATCGACGAATGCACCGCCGAACATGTGAATTTGCTGGAAACGCTGATTGGCAAATTGGCGCACCGATTGATGCAACTGCCTGGGGTTCTGGGCGTGCGCGTCAAAATTGCCAAATTGGAAATTTTTGAAGATTGCGAAGTGGCCATTCGCATGGAAACAGGACAATGGTGACACCATGAACGCCCCTATCAACAACGACTGGCTCGAAGCCGAAAACCCCGACAGCGCCCACGACAAGGCCATGAAGATCGAACGCGAAACCCACAAATTGGAAAAGCGTTTGTGCCGCCAAATGGGGCAAGCCATCTCCGAGTTCAACATGATCGAGGCCGGCGACCGGGTGATGGTCTGTATGTCGGGCGGCAAAGACAGCTACGGCATGTTGGACATTCTGCTCAAAATGCAGGCCCGCGCGCCGGTGGATTTTGAACTGATCGCGGTGAACCTGGACCAAAAGCAACCGGGCTTTCCAGCCGAAGTCTTGCCCGCCTATTTGCAAAGTTTGGGGGTCAAGTTCCACATCGAGACGCAAGACACCTATTCGATCGTCAAAGACAAAATCCCCGAAGGCAAAACCATGTGCAGCCTGTGCAGTCGACTGCGCCGGGGTATTTTGTACAAAGTGGCGCGTGAATTGGGTTGCAACAAATTAGCGCTCGGCCACCACCGCGACGACATGCTGCAAACCTTCTTTTTGAACATGTTTTTCGGCGGCAAGCTCAAAGGCATGCCGCCCAAGCTGGTGAGCGACAACGGGGAATTCATGGTGATCCGCCCGCTGGCCTTTGTGGCCGAGACGGACTTGATCCGTTGGGCAGCGCACCGACAATTCCCCATCATTCCGTGCACACTGTGTGGCAGCCAAGAAAACCTGCAACGACTGCAAATTGGCAACATGCTGCGCGACTGGCAAAAGAAATACCCCGGTCGCATCGAAAACATGTTTGCCGCGCTGCAAAACATCGTGCCTTCGCATTTGATGGACACGCAAAAACACGACTTCAAAAACCTGAAGACCACCGGCGTGCCCATGCCCGATGGTGACACTGCTTTTGACGAAGAAACCTTCAGCGAGCCCAGCTTGCCGGGGATGCAAGTGATTCAGATGTCCAGCTGAAGCGGCGGCGCTAACGCCCCTGACAACGAGGGCGCGCGCACTTGATGGAGGGAAGTTACATGTCTCAGTTCATTTTCAAATCAGGGTTCATCGCCAGCGTCTGTTTGCTGGCTTTGGCCTTGACCGGCTGCGGCACCACGCGGCGCATTGACAGCCAGGTGCAGTCGGTGCAGGCCGCTGTGCCGGGTGCGTTGCCGCTGCAAGGTGCAAGCTACCGCTTTGAGCGACTGCCCTCACAAATCCACAACCCGGCGGCGGGCCTGGCCGAGCAACAAGCGCAAGTGGCGCTGGCGGCTGTTGGCTTGGTGCGTGACGACGCGGGTGCGCAACTGAGCATTCAAGTCAACGCCCGTGCCATGTCCTACATCGCAGACCCTTGGGGTCGGCCGATGCTCGGCGTTGGCATGAACGGTTATGGGGGGCACGGTGTCGGTATGGGCTTTGGCATGCGCTTTCCACCGCCCACCCAATACCAATACGAGGTCAGCATCGTGATGCGAGATCTGCGCAGCGCCCAAGTGGTCTACGAAACGCAGGCGGCGCACAACGGACCTTGGGCTGACGCGGCTGTGCTTTTCCCGGTGTTGATGCAGGCCGCTTTGCAAGGCTTCCCCCACCCACCCAAGGCTTCGCGGCAAGTGAACATCGACATACCCCGCTGAACCCCACTCAACTGACAAGCATGCAAGTCACCCGCATTTTGGCCATTCGCCACGGAGAAACCGCTTGGAATGTGGACACCCGCATTCAAGGCCAGCTCGATATTCCACTCAACGCCACCGGCCAATGGCAAGCGGCACGCCTGGGCCAAGCCTTGGCGGCGCAAGAGCAAATCGACGCGATTTACACCAGTGATTTGTTGCGCGCCTACGCCACGGCGCAAGCGATTGGGTCGGCAGTGAATGTCGAGTTGCAAACACACATCGGTTTGCGCGAACGCGGGTTTGGCGACTTTCAGGCCAAGACCTTTGCCGAAATCGAAACCAGCTTGCCTGAAGATTCGATGCGTTGGCGCAAGCGCGATCCTGATTGGGCGCCCCCTGGCGGTGGAGAATCCTTGTGGGTGATGCGAGAGCGGGTGCTGACCACCGTGAACCAGTTGGCCAGCGCGCATGTGGGCGGCAACATCGTGCTGGTGGCCCATGGCGGCGTGATGGACATCTTGTACCGCGCCGCCACCCGGCTGGATTTGCAAGCGCCGCGCACCTGGGACCTGACGAACACGGCGGTCAACCGCTTGCTGTGGACACCCGAAGGCCTGTCGCTGGTGGGTTGGGCGGACAAATCGCACATCGACGACACCTCACGCGACGAAACCACCGCATAAGCCCCTTGAGCAGCGCCCAGTGGCGCGGCTCAACGCTCACTCACCAAAAGACTTTGGCGGCGTCACACCCAGATGGCGGAAGGCCGCCAAAGTGGCCATGCGTCCGCGCGGCGTGCGCTGCAAATAGCCTTGTTGGATCAAATACGGTTCGATCACATCTTCGATGGTGTCGCGCTCTTCGCCAATGCTGGCCGCGATATTGTCCAATCCGACCGGTCCGCCATCAAAACGGTGGATCACCGCTTCGAGCAGTTTGCGGTCCATCAGGTCAAAGCCTTCGGGGTCCACGTCCAACATGGTCAGGGCTTTTTGCGCAATGGCTTGGTCGATGCGGCCACTGCCTTTGACATCGGCATAGTCACGCACCCGGCGCAACAAGCGGTTGGCGATGCGCGGCGTGCCGCGAGAGCGCCGCGCGATTTCAAAGCCTCCGGCCTCGTCCATCGGCGACTTGAGAAGCCCGGCACTGCGTTTGACGATGCGTGCCAACTCCTCGGGCGTGTAAAACTCCAGCCGCGACACAATGCCAAAGCGGTCACGCAGCGGGTTGGTGAGCATGCCAGCGCGGGTGGTGGCCCCGACCAAGGTAAACGGCTGCAAATCGAGTTTGATGCTGCGCGCCGCAGGACCCTCGCCGATCATGATGTCGATTTGATAGTCCTCGAGGGCGGGGTACAAAATTTCTTCGACCACGGGCGAGAGACGGTGGATTTCGTCGATGAACAGCACATCGTTTTTTTCCAGATTGGTCAGCAGCGCCGCCAGGTCTTTGGGCTTTTCCAGCACAGGGCCGCTGGTTTGGCGCAGGTTCACGCCCAACTCGGCGGCGATGATGTGGCTCAGCGTGGTCTTGCCCAAACCGGGCGGGCCAAACAACAGCACATGGTCCAGCGGTTCGCCGCGCATCTTGGCCGCGCTGATGAAGATTTCCAGCTGTTCGCGCACCTTGACCTGGCCCACATACTCGTCCAGCAGCTTGGGGCGCAGGGCGCGCTCAATGGCTTCTTCTTGTGGGGTCTCAGGCACCGCCGAGACCATGCGTTTGTCAGGTGCCGGGGCAAAGTCGTCGATTTGAATGCTCATGGGTTTGCTTTATTTCGTCAGCGCTTTGAGCGCCAGCTTGATGCCTTCGCTGACGCCCACGTCGGCGGGCAACAGTTTCAAGGCGGCAGCGGCTTCTTTGTCACTGTAGCCCAGCGCCAGCAGGGCTTGCTGAATGTCGCCGTGCGCGTCGCCCGCATGCGCGGTGAACAAGCCTACATCACCCCCCAATTTGCCTTTGAGTTCCAGCAGCAAGCGCTCGGCGGTTTTTTTACCGATACCCGGCACTTTGACCAAGCGCCCAGCCTCTTGCAGGGTCACGGCCTGGGCCAGATCGGCCACACTCATGCCCGACAACACACCCAGCGCGGTGCGCGGGCCCACGCCGGAGATTTTGATCAGCAAGCGAAACGCTTCGCGCTCAGCGGGCGCGCTGAAGCCGTACAAAATCTGCGCGTCTTCGCGCACCACAAAGTGGGTGAGCAAGCTGACTTTCTCGCCCAGCGCCGGCAGGTTGTAAAAGGTGCTCATGGGCACGTTGACTTCGTAGCCCACGCCATGGCAGTCAATGACCACTTCAGGTGGGTTTTTGTCGCTGAGAATGCCGGTTAACTTGCCGATCATGGGAGATTTGCCTTCAATGTCTGTCGAAATGCAGATCCAGTGCCTATCATTGGCACTTGCCGCAGCCCGATGGGGGTTGCGCCTGCTCTAGATCGGATTATCAGCTTGATTGTCAGACACACCTTTACGCCGCTCAACAACAACCGTTTGGCCAACCTGTGCGGCCCCACCGACGCGCACCTGCGCACCATCGAATCGGGCTTGCAAGTGGGCATAGCGCACCGCCATGAACAATTCAAGGTGGACGGCCCCAAAGCCAAAGCCCAGCGTGCGATCGAGTTGCTGCAAGCCTTGTATGAATTGGCGGACCGCAGCCTCAGCGAAGAAACGGTGCAACTGATGCTGGCCGGCGACGACGCCATGCCCGATAACGTTGAGGGCGCACAAAGCCTGAGCACCCGCCGCGCCGACCTGCGCGCCCGCACCCCGGTGCAGGCCCACTACCTGGACAGCATTGCCCACAACGACATCAGCTTTGGCATTGGCCCAGCCGGCACCGGCAAGACCTATTTGGCTGTGGCCTGCGCTGTGGACGCTTTGGAGCGCAGCGCGGTGCAACGCATTGTGCTGACGCGCCCTGCGGTGGAAGCCGGTGAACGCCTGGGTTTTTTGCCCGGCGACCTGGCACAAAAGGTCGACCCGTATTTGCGACCCCTGTACGACGCCCTGTACGACCTGATGGGTTACGAGAAAGTGCAAAAAGCGTTTGAGCGCAATGTGCTGGAAATTGCCCCCTTGGCTTTTATGCGGGGCCGCACCTTGAACAACGCCTTTGTGATTTTGGACGAGGCGCAAAACACCAGCGTGGAGCAAATGAAAATGTTTTTGACCCGCATCGGCTTTGGTGCCAAAGCGGTGATCACCGGCGATGTGAGTCAGGTGGACCTGCCCAAAGGGCAGATGAGTGGCTTGATCGATGCGGAGCGGGTCTTGAAACGCGTCAAAGGCATTGCCTTTACCCGCTTCACCAGCGCCGACGTGGTACGCCACCCCTTGGTGGCGCGCATTGTGGACGCGTACGACGCCCAAGGCAGCGCGCCGCGCCGCCGCGCCAGCTTGGACTGAGCCCATGGCCTTGAATCAACTTCAACTCTCGCTGCAGTTTGGCGACTTGCCCGATGCCGCCCGGCACCGCACCGCCCTGCCGCGCCACAAAGTGACGCGCTGGATTCGCCATGCGCTGAGTGAGGACGCCGAAATCACGGTGCGCATCGTCAACGCCGAAGAAGGCCAGCGCCTGAACCGCGAATTTCGCAAGAAAGACTACGCCACCAATGTGCTGACCTTTGACTATGCGCAAAGTCCTGTGGTGATCGCCGACTTGGTGCTGTGCGCGCCCGTGGTCGCGCAAGAAGCCAAAGCGCAAGGCAAAACCCTGCAGCAGCATTACGCGCATTTGCTGGTGCACGGCACCTTGCACGCGCAAGGCTGGGACCATGAAACCAGCGCAGCCGACGCCGACGACATGGAAGACTACGAGATCGCTATTCTGAAAGAAATGGGCTTTCGCAACCCCTACGGCCAAGGCTGAGCGCCGAGTGCCAGGCCTTATCGCCCCAGGGCCTCTTCCATCAACCGCACTTTCACGCTGCGACCTTTGACGCGGCCTGACGACAGTTTGGCCACGGCTTGTTTGGCGATGCTACGCTCTACGGCCACATAGGTCGAGAATTCATTCACATTGATCTTGCCGACCTGTTCGCGGGTGAAACCGGCCTCACCGGTCAAGGCGCCGAGCACATCGCCGGCACGGATTTTTTCTTTGCGTCCGCCGACAATTTGCAAGGTGGCCATGGGGGGGCGCAAGACGCCGCCCGCTGCGGGCGTCAGGCTGGCCAGCGGCAGCCACACCGATTCACGGCCTTGCAACAATTCGATCTTGCCAACGCTGCCCATCTCGTCCATGCTGGCCAGGCTGATCGCCAGGCCCTCGGCATCGCCCCGTCCGGTGCGGCCAATGCGGTGAATGTGCACTTCGGAGTCGGGCGTCACGTCCACATTGATCACGGCTTCGAGTTGCGCCACGTCCAGGCCGCGCGCGGCCACATCCGTGGCCACCAGCACCGAACAGCTGCGGTTGGCAAATTGGATCAGCACCTGATCGCGCTCGCGCTGGTCCAGCTCGCCATACAAAGCCAAAGCGCTGAATCCTTGGGCTTGCAGCACCGCAACCAAATCACGGCATTGCTGCTTGGTGTTGCAAAACGCCAGCGTGGACTCAGGGCGAAAGTGATTGAGCAGCTGCGACACCGCGTTCAGCCGCTCGCTGTCCTTGATCTCGACAAAGACTTGGCGAATTTTGGTCGCGCTGTGCTGCGCCTGCACCGTCACGCTTTGGGGTTGGCGCATGAACTGGCTCGCCAATTGGGCAATGCCTTCAGGGTAGGTGGCGGAGAACAACAGCGTTTGCCGGTCCTTGGCGCATTGCTTGACGACTTTGGCGATGTCTTCCATGAAGCCCATGTCCAGCATGCGATCGGCCTCGTCCAGCACCAAGGTTTGCACAGCGTGCAGACTCAGCGAGCCGCGCTCCAAATGGTCCAAGATGCGGCCCGGCGTGCCCACCACCACATGCGCGCCATGCTCCAGGCTGATGACTTGGCCGCGCAAAGCCACGCCACCGCACAGGGTCACCACTTTGATGTTGCCGGTGGCGCGCGCCAAACGGCGAATCTCTTGCGTCACCTGATCGGCCAACTCGCGGGTCGGGCACAGCACCAGGGCTTGGATGGCCATGTCGGTGGCGCGCAATTTCTCCACCAGGGGCAAACCAAAGGCAGCGGTCTTGCCGCTGCCGGTGCTGGCTTGGGCGATCAGGTCTTGACCCGCCAGCGTCAAGGGCAAGCTGGCCGCCTGGATGGGCGTCATGGCGGTGTAGCCCAGCTGCGTCAGATTGGCGAGCGCCGTGGCGGAGAGATTCAAGCGAGAAAAAAGGAGCGATTCAGAAGCATTCATCCACCGATTATCGGCGGCGACGCCCCCTTGACTCAGGTGCCCGCAGAAACAGGGGCCAGGGCAGGCGCGATGCGCAGAGGAATCGTCACCGGCCCGTCGTTGACGAGCGCCACTTGCATGTCGGCGGCGAACTGGCCGGTGTGCACCTGCGGGTGGGCTGTGCGGGCCTTAGCAACCAGGTGGTCATACAAACGTCGACCTTCAGCGGGCGCTGCTGCTTGGGTGAAGCTGGGGCGGTTACCACCTTGCACATTCGCAGCCAAGGTGAACTGGCTCACCAGCAGCAGGCCACCCACTGTGCCTTGCCCGTCCAGGTCTTGCACGCTGTGGTTCATCTTGCCTTGGGCGTCGCTGAAGATGCGCAGCTTGAGAAGTTTGGCGAGAAACTTGTCTGCCTCCAACTCGGTGTCGCCCTGTTCGGCACAGACCAGCACCAGCAGCCCTGGCCCCATGGCCGCGATCACCGCGCCATCGACGCGCACGCTGGCTTGGCTGACGCGCTGGAGGACGCCGATCAAATCAAGTCCCGAGGTTCGTTGAAGTGCGCTTCCACATCGCTGGGCAGCAACTGGATGGTGGCGCGCAGCCCCGGCACCGCGCTCATCAACGCCTGCTCGACGCTGGAGCGCACGGCAGCGGCCCGGCCCAGGGTCCAGCTGGCGGGCATGTGCATGTGCATGTCGACAAAACGGCGCTGCCCGGCTTTGCGGGTGGTGACATGGTCAAAGCGGATGATTTCAACTTCGCCGCGCTGGTGCGCAAAATCGGCCAAGACCTTGTCAATCTCCATCTTCACTTCGGGCTCCAGGGCTTCGTCCATCAAGCCTTGCGACGAGCGCCAAATCAAATGCCAGCCTTCTTTCAAAATGTTGAGCGCCACCCCCATGGCGACCACCGCATCCAGCCACAGCCAGCCGGTGAAATGCACCAAGGTGATGCCCAGCACCACGCCGACCGAGGTCCAGACATCGGTCACCAAATGCTTGGCATCGGCTTCCAGCGCAATCGAGCGGTGGGTTTTGGCGGCGCCAAACATCACCCAGGCCAAAAAGGCATTCAAAGCCGAGCTGGCCACCGACAGTGCCAGGCCCCAGCCCACTTGTTCCAAAGGCTGAGGATCAAAGACCCGATGGCCTGCGGCCCAGATGATGGCCAAGGCCGCCACGATGATCAAAATGCCTTCGAAACCCGAAGAAAAGTACTCGGCTTTGTGATGACCGTAGGGGTGGTCTTCGTCAGGCGGTTGGGCCGCCACGGTGACCATCATCAAGCCAAAGATGGCGCTGGCCAGGTTGACCAGCGACTCCATCGCGTCCGACAGCAAACCCACCGAGTCGGTGATGTACCAAGCCAGCGTTTTGAGGGTGATGGTCACGATCGCCACCACCACAGAAGCCCACAGCATGCCGCGGGGCGATAACAACTGGTCTCGGGTTGAAGGGCTCATGCGATCAACTCAGGGTCACGCGGGCGAACTTGCGTTTGCCCACTTGCACCACGTAGGTACCGGCCTCCAACTTGAGCCCCTTGTCACTGATCACGCTGGAGTCCACGCGCACGCCGCCGCCATCGATCAGGCGGTTGGCTTCGCTGCCTGACGGGGCCAGGCCGGCCGACTTGAGCAAGGCGCCGATGCCCAAGGGCGCACCAGACAAACTCACTTCAGGAATTTCATCCGGCACGCCACCTTTGCTGCGGTTGATGAAATCTTGCTCCGCCGCCTCCGCCGCCGCTGCGCCATGAAAGCGCGCGGTGATTTCTTTGGCCAGTGCCACTTTCGCGTCCTTGGGGTTGCGCCCGCCTTGCACTTGCAGCTTCAAAGCTTCAATCTCGGCCATGGATTGGAAAGACAACAGGGTGTACCAGCGCCACATCAAAACGTCAGAGATGCTCAGCACTTTGGCGAACATGGTGTTGGGCGCTTCGCTGATGCCGATGTAGTTGTTCTTGGACTTGGACATTTTGTCCACGCCGTCCAGGCCTTCCAGCAAAGGCATGGTCAAAATGCATTGGGGCTCTTGGCCGTACTCGGCCTGCAGATGGCGACCCATCAACAGGTTGAACTTCTGGTCGGTGCCGCCCAACTCCAAGTCTGACTTGAGCGCCACCGAGTCGTAGCCTTGCATCAAGGGGTACAAAAACTCGTGCACGCTGATCGGCGTGCCGGCCTTGAAGCGATCATGAAAGTCGTTGCGCTCCATCATCCGGGCCACCGTGTATTTGGCCGCCAACTGGATCATGCCCATTGAGCCCAGGGGCAAACTCCACTCGCTGTTGTAGCGAATTTCGGTCTTGGCCGGGTCCAGCACCAGGCTGGCCTGGCGGTAATAGGTTTCGGCGTTGGCTTTGATTTGCTCAGGCGTCAAAGGCGGGCGGGTGTTGTTACGTCCAGACGGATCGCCGATCAGGCTGGTGAAATCACCGATCAAAAAGATCACCTGGTGCCCCAAATCCTGCAACTGGCGCATTTTGTTGAGCACCACGGTATGCCCAATGTGGATATCCGGCGCGGTCGGGTCCAGGCCCAGTTTGATGCGCAAAGGCACGCCTGTGGCCTCCGATTTGGCCAATTTCTGCAGCCAATCCTCTTTCGGGATGAGCTCTTCACAACCCCGCAGGCTGACCGCCATGGCCTCCTCGACCCGGTCGGTCACCGGGAATTTTGTCACTTGCGCTTGATTCATAAGGGTTTTATCTGTTCGGCAGAGTCGCGGGGCGGTAGAATGAGCCTTTTCGCGGATGACTTATTTTAGTGTCCCCGCCTGTTCCCTCATTGTGGTGCGTCTACCTGCTTGGCAGACGCTTCAGTGAAACCCGATTGGTTCATGGAAGAATTTGTTTATTCACTGCCCTTGAAGATCCGAGTGCCCGTCTTGCACGTCTTGCGTGTTTTGGGTCAGATCGAGATCTTTTTGCTGGCGCACCCGCGCAAATGCATGGCCGCAGTGGCCTGCGTGCTGCTGGGCGGCGGCGGCGGTGCTTTCGCCCTGGCCAATTTAGGGCCTGACGCGGCCTTGTTGCCTGTGCAAATGGTTTCGATGCCTGTGGAAACCTTGCAATTGAAAGACCAAGCTGCGGCGCTGGATCTGCACGATCTGCAATTGTTCCGCAGCGAAGTCACGCGCAACTCGGATACCCCTGAAAGCTTGCTACGCCGTTTGTCGATTGTGGATCCTGAAGCCGTCAGCTTTATCCGTAAAAACGCCACCGCCAAAGATGCATTCAGTCGCGGGGGACGCAATGTCAGCGCTTTGGCCAATGAGCGCCAGCAATTGTTGTCCCTGACCACCCGTTGGTTGCGCAGTGAAAACGATGTTGTCTTTCAACGTCTGACGATTCGCCGTGGCGAACAAGGCTTTACGGCCACCCGCGAAACAGCCCCCTTGGTGGCCAATCTCCAGTATTCGGGTGCGGTGGTCGACACCAGTCTGTTTGCAGCCGCTGACGAAGCCCGCATCCCCGACAGCATCACCAGCCAACTGTCTGACATCTTTTCGGCGCAAATCGATTTCCACCGCTCTTTGCGCAAAGGTTCGCGTTTTTCAGTGGTCTACGAAGCGCTGGAAGCAGACGGCGAACCGCTTCGCACCGGTAAAGTCATCAGTGCCGAAATGGTCAACGGCGGCAAGTCTTACCAAGCCATGTGGTTTCAAGAGCCTGGGCAAAAAGGCGACTATGTCAGCTTGGACGGCAAGAGCCTGAAAAACACCTTCTTGGCCGCGCCGGTGCGTTTTTCGCGCATGTCCAGTGGCTTTGGCATGCGGCTGCACCCCCTGTTCCAAACCGCCCGCCCGCACTTGGGGGTGGACTATGCTGCGCCCACAGGCACACCGGCGATGTCCGTGGCTGACGGGGTTGTCGAGTTTGCCGGTGCGCAAAGTGGCTACGGCAATGTGGTGGTGGTCAAACACAGCCCCAGTCAGACCACTTTTTATGCCCACCTCAGTCGCATCCATGTGGCCAAAGGCAAAACCGTGAAACAAGGCGAAGTGGTCGGCGCGGTGGGCTCGACTGGCTGGGCGACAGGGCCGCACCTGCATTTTGAATTCCGCATCAACGGTCAGCACGTGGACCCCTTGACCCTGGCGAAACAAAATAGCGGCCCCTCTTCGGTCGCCTCGCGCCCGGGCTTCCACAAAATGGCCGCCTTGGCCCGCACGCAACTGGCCTTTGCAGGCCAACTGCGTGAAAGCAACGTGCAATAAAGTTGCCTCCCTCAGGCGACACTTCTTACTTCATTGGACTGATGTCCGGCACCTCGCTGGACGGCATTGACGGGGTCCTGGTTCGCCTCCAAAACGACCCGGCAGGCCTGCAACTGCAGGTGGAGCAACACGCTTTTACGCCTTTTGAAGATCCTTTTCGCCAAGAGCTGATGGCGCTGAACACACCTGGCGACAACGAGTTGCACCGCGCAGCCCTCGCCGGCAATCAATTGGCGCGCCTGTATGCCCAGATCTGCGCTCGCTTGCTGAGCCAAGCGGGTTACCCCGCCACGCAAGTGCTTGCCATCGGGGCTCACGGCCAAACTGTGCGCCACCGACCCTTGGAATTCGATGCCGACCCCGCCTTGGGCCAACGCGCTGTCGGCTACACCTGGCAACTGAACAACCCGGCTTTGTTGGCGGAGTTGATGGGCATCGACGTGGTGGCTGAATTCAGAACCCGGGATTTGGCCGCAGGCGGGCAAGGTGCGCCCTTGGTGCCGGCGTTTCACCACGAAGTTTTTGGCCATGCGGGTTCCACTGTGGCCGTGCTGAACATCGGCGGCATCTCCAATCTGAGCGTGATCCCCGCACAAGGGGATGTGACCGGATTCGACTGCGGCCCGGGCAACGCCTTGATGGATTTTTGGTGCCAACGACACACCGGACACAGCTTTGATCGCGACGGCCATTGGGCCGCGAGCGGGCAGGTCATTCCCGACTTGCTCAACGCCTTGCTCGCCGAGCCCTATTTGCACGCCCCAGCGCCCAAGAGCACGGGGCGTGACCTGTTCAACCCGACGTGGCTGGCGCAGCACCTGGTGCAACACCGCGATGCGCCACCTGCCGATGTGCAAGCCACCTTGTGCGAATACACGGCGCAGGCTTGCGCACACGATGTTCACCGCTATGCGGCCAGTGCGCGTGAGTTGATTGTCTGTGGCGGGGGGGCATTGAATCAGTTTTTGATGCAGCGCCTGGAGGCCAACCTGCCCGGCGTGATCGTCAGTTCATCTGAAACCCACGGCTTGCCGCCTTTGCAGGTGGAAGCCGCCGCTTTCGCTTGGCTGGCTTACAAAGCGGTGCACCGTGAAACAGCCAGTCTGAAAAGCGTCACGGGCGCCCAAGGCGCCCGCGTTTTAGGGGCGATTTACCCCCGTTGATGCTGAGAAAAGTCAGTTCAAGTTCAAGCCGAGAAGGATGAACCGCAACCGCAGGTAGACGTGGCGTTCGGGTTCTTGATCACGAACTGCGCACCTTGCAGATCTTCTTTGTAGTCGATTTCAGCGCCAATCAGGTACTGGTAACTCATGGCGTCAATCAACAGCGACACGCCATTTTTGCTCATGGTGGTGTCGTCTTCATTGGTGATCTCGTCAAAAGTGAAGCCGTATTGGAAACCAGAGCAGCCGCCACCTTGCACAAACACACGCAACTTCAAATCAGGATTGCCTTCTTCGGCGATCAAGTCAGCCACCTTGGCCGCTGCGCTGTCGGTAAAGACAATCGGCTCAGGCATTTCGGTCTGGATATTTTCTGCAACGGCGCTCATAGGGTTTCTCCGATTCAATGGTAAATAGTATAGCGCGATGGTCGGGAATTAGTCAGTTGGCGGCTCAGTAACGCTGCTGCGGGTGGGGGCATTGATGGGCATTGGGGTCGCGTCAAGGCGATCTGTCCAGATCGAATCAAAACAGCATGGGATTGGAGGGCCTGCGCATGACCGGCGACTTCAGGCGCGCAGCGACGTCGAGCCGGTTGGGCGCAGGCCCTCCAATCCCCTGCCAGGGCGTCCCCAAATGCAAAAAGCCGCAACAGCGAACCGTTGCGGCTTTGGGCAAAACAGAAAGCGGATTAACGCTTGGAGAATTGCTTGCGGCGGCGAGCAGAGTGCAAGCCGACCTTTTTACGTTCCACTTCACGGGCATCGCGCGTGACGAAACCAGCTTGGCTCAGCACGGGCTTGAGCGTTGCGTCGTAGTCGATCAGGGCGCGGGTGATACCGTGACGCGAAGCACCGGCTTGACCGGATTCGCCGCCACCGTGCACGTTGATCATGATGTCGAAAGTTTCGGCATGGTTGGTCAACATGAGGGGTTGTTTGGCGATCATGATCGAAGTTTCACGGCCAAAGTAGGCTTGGATGTCCTTGCCATTGACTGTGATCTTGCCAGTGCCTTTTTTCAGAAACACGCGGGCGACGCTGGATTTGCGACGGCCTGTGCCATTGTTCCATTCACCAATCATCTCAAGGCTCCTTAGATGTCCAGCACTTTAGGCTGTTGGGCGGTGTGGGGGTGCTCAGCGCCACCGTACACCTTGAGTTTTTTGATCATGGCGTAACCGAGGGGGCCCTTGGGCAACATGCCCTTGACAGCCTTCTCGAGTGCGCGGCCAGGGTGCTTGGCTTGCATGTCGCGGAAGTTGGTTGCAGTGATACCACCGGGGTATCCTGAGTGACGGTAATACACTTTGTCCAAAGACTTGGTGCCGGTCACTTTGAGTTGGGCTGCGTTGACGACGACGATGAAGTCACCTGTATCAACGTGAGGCGTGTAAATGGCCTTGTGTTTGCCGCGCAAACGGAGAGCAACTTCGCTGGCTACTCGTCCGAGGACCTTATTGGTCGCGTCAATCACAAACCACTCGTGCACGACCTCAGCGGGTTTTGCGCTGAAAGTTGTAGTCATGAGTTTTCTCTTTGAAAGAAAGGTTTGTCAGGCCCTTTTCCACGGTCGGCGTTCCTCTGTTGAGAACCTCTTAGGTGGTATGTACCCAGTAAGTTGAAACTCACTGGGCCTTCGCCGCGGGGCCAATGAAACGCTGCGAAGCCCTCCATTATACGAAAAATCAAGGACTTGCGGAAGAACTTGGTTACCATCGACCCATGTTCAGTTATCGCCACGCCTTTCACGCCGGCAACCATGCCGATGTGCTCAAACACGTCACCTTGGTGGCCACGCTCAAACACCTGATGCAAAAGGATCCGGGCTTGACCCTGATCGACACCCATGCCGGTGCGGGCTTGTACCGGCTGGACGGTGACTTTACCGAGACGGGTGGCGAGGCCCAGTACGGTATTTTCAAGCTGCTCAAGGCCTTGGAAGACAACGCCGCCATCCCTGAAGCGCTGCAGGATTACCTGGACGTCATTGCCCATTTCAACCCCCATGGCCAAGCGAAAATCTACCCGGGCTCGCCCTTCATCATTCACCATTTGATGCGCCACGCCAGCCGCGACCGCCTCAAATTGTTTGAAATGCACCCGACCGACGCCAAAACCCTGGCCTCCAATGTGGCGCAGCTGGACGCAGGCCGAGCCATCATGATTGCCCGCGAAGACGGATTTGAGTCGCTGAAAAAACTCCTGCCGCCACCGCCTTCGGCAACCGGCTCCCGGCGCGCCATGGTGTTGATCGACCCCAGCTATGAAATCAAGTCCGATTACGGCAAAGTCACCAGCGCCATCCAAGACTGCTTGAAGCGCTTTGCCACCGGCACCTATGTGGTCTGGTACCCGATCATCGCCCGTGTGGAAGCGCACGACCTGCCCAAGCGCCTGAAAACCCTGGCCAATCAGGCGCACAAACCTTGGCTGCACGCCACCTTGTCGATCGGCCGCCACGAAGATGGCACCACAGCCGGTTTGGCCGCCAGCGGCATGGTGGTGATCAACCCGCCCTTCAGCCTGAAAGACAAGCTGCGCGAAGCGGTGAATGTGATCGGGCCGGCACTGGCGCGCGGCACAGGACACAGCTTCAATTTAGAGCACTCCTGAACGGTTTTCCACCGATCAGGACAAATCCCTAGGGCAGAGGACTCAATTAACCGACCGGTCGGTCGGTTAATTGATATACTTTCTCCCGGCGCCCCGCATTGCAGGCGCAGGAGAAGCTCTTGTACACCCAATCTTTCAACGTCCCCGACAGCAGCGAGGCGCCCACCGGCCCCAAAGCGGTGCCGCAAGCCTTGAACCCTCAAGACGCCGCCTTGCAAGCGCAATTTGACGCGCGCATTGACGCCGACGGCAAAATCGAACCGCGTGAATGGATGCCCGAGGCCTACCGCAAGACCTTGGTTCGGCAAATCAGCCAACACGCCCACAGCGAAATTGTGGGCATGCTGCCCGAAGGCAACTGGATCAGCCGCGCCCCCAGTCTGAAACGCAAAGCGATTTTGATCGCCAAGGTGCAAGACGAAGGTGGCCACGGGTTGTACCTGTACAGCGCCGCTGAAACCCTGGGCACCAGCCGCGACCAGATGCTGGACGCTCTGCACACCGGCAAAGCCAAATACAGCTCCATCTTCAACTACCCCACCCTGAATTGGGCGGATGTGGGCGTGATCGGCTGGCTGGTGGACGGCGCGGCCATCATGAACCAGATTCCGCTGTGCCGCTGCTCTTACGGCCCTTACGCCCGCGCCATGATCCGCGTGTGCAAAGAAGAGTCTTTCCACCAGCGCCAAGGCTACGAAGCCTTGCTGGTGATGATGCAAGGCACCGCTGAACAAAAAGCCATGGTGCAAGACGCGGTGAACCGCTGGTGGTGGAAATGCCTGGCCATGTTCGGACCGCCCGACGCCGACAGCCCCAACAGCGTGCAAGGCATGCGCTGGGGCATCAAGCGCATCAGCAACGACGACTTGCGTCAAAAGTTTGTCGACGCCACCGTGCCCCAAGCCCAAGTTTTGGGCGTGACCCTGCCCGACCCGGATTTAAAGTGGAACGAATCACGGGGTCACCACGATTACGGCCCCATCGATTGGGACGAATTTTGGGCCACCGTCAATGGCAACGGCCCTTGCAACAAAGAGCGCTTGGCCACACGCGTCAAAGCGTGGAACGATGGCCAGTGGGTGCGCGAGGCCGCTTTGGCGCACGCCCGCAAACAACAAGCCCGTCAACTCAAGGAGGCCGCATGAGCACCACCGCCAACGCCAAAGCCCTCAGCGAATGGCCGCTGTGGGAAATATTTGTCCGCAGCAAACAAGGCCTGGAACACAAGCATTGCGGCAGCTTGCACGCCTCGGATGCACAGCACGCCCTGCAAATGGCGCGCGATGTGTACACGCGCCGCCAAGAAGGCGTGAGCATTTGGGTGCTGCCCTCGGCCGCCATCACCGCCAGCGAGCCCAATGACAAGTCGGAATTCTTTGAACCCTCGAGCGACAAGATTTACCGCCACCCCACCTTCTACACCATCCCCGACGAAGTGGGCCACATGTGAACGGCGACTGCGAAGGCTTCATGCAGCGTTGCGGCGGCTCGCCGTGCGCTTCGCTTCAAGCATTGTCTTCGCCGCCGCGCCTTGCCTGAAACCTTCTCGCTACGCCCTATGAATGCACCTGCTGACTATTTATTGCACCTCGCGGACAACGCCCTGATCCTGGGGCAGCGCAACGCCGAATGGTGCGGCCACGGCCCTATTTTGGAAGAAGACATTGCCTTGGCCAACAACAGCCTGGACCTGATCGGTCAAGCGCGTTTGCTGTACCAACGCGCCGCCGAATGGCTGGGCGAGGGTGCAACAGAAGACTCGCTCGCCTACTTTCGCGATGTGCCCGATTTTCTGAACTACACCCTGGTCGAGTTGCCGCACAGCAGCGCCTTGTTGCCCACGGCCGCCAGCGACCGCGACTTTGCCACCACCATCGTGCGCAATTTTTTCTACAGCGCCTTCATGGTGTTGCTTTGGGACCGTCTGCAAAGCTCCAGCGACAGTCAACTCGCCGCCATTGCCGGGAAATCACTCAAAGAAGTGCGCTACCACCTGCGCCATGCGCGCGACTGGTTGGTGCGCATGGGCGACGGCTCGGCCGAATCGCATGCCCGTGCACAAAGCGCGGTCGACCATTTGTTCGCCTACACGCAGGAGTTTTGGACGCCCAGTGCGCATGAGCAGGCTGCGGTGCAAACCGGTCTGGGCTGCGATGTGGCTGCTTTGCAGGCCGACTGGAACGCCATCGTGTACGCGGCTTTGAGCGAAGCCACACTGCAGCGCCCAGCCGAGGGTGGTTTTGTGCCCACCGGCAAACACGGCGTGCACTCCGAGCACCTGGGTTTTGTGCTGGCGCAAATGCAAAGCCTGGCCCGCGCCCACCCCAACGCCACTTGGTGAAATGAACACCCACGCGCAGTCACTTGCAGACCTGCATGCGCAGGTGTGGGCGCTGCTCGCGCCTTTGACGGACCCCGAAATCCCGGTCATCACCCTGCAAGAGCTGGGCATTTTGCGCGATGTGCGCGGCGCAGCCGATGCGCTGGAAGTGGTGATCACCCCCACCTACAGCGGCTGTCCCGCCATGGGGCAGATCGAAGACGATGTGCAGGTCGCGCTCACTTCCCAAGGCATCAAGGCCAAGGTGGTCACGCAACTGGCCCCGGTCTGGACCACCGACTGGATGAGCCAGGAGGCCAAAGACAAATTGCGCGCCTACGGCATTGCCCCCCCACATGCCTGCGCAGCGCCCGCGCACAACCTGGTGCAATTTGCCGCACGCGCCCTGCCGCAGCCGGCCGTGGCCTGCCCGCAATGCCAGTCCGAGAACACCACCGAGACCTCTCACTTTGGCTCCACCGCTTGCAAGGCCATGTACAAATGCCTGGACTGCATGGAGCCATTTGACTATTTCAAACCCTATTGAAGCGCGCCCGCCGCGATCCCACCATGTCGACTGTTGCCCCCCGTTTTCACGCACTCACCGTGGCCCGCATCACCCCGGAGGCAGCGGGCGCGGTGGCCATTGGTTTGCAAGTCCCCGCGGCCTTGCAAGACAGCTTTCAATTTCAGCCCGGCCAGTTCTTGACCTTGCGCGCGACGATAGCCGGCGTCGATGTGCGTCGCAGCTACTCCATCAGCTGCACACGCCAGCACCTGCAACAGCAAGGCGAGTTGGAAGTGGGCATTCGTCCGGTGCAAGGCGGCGTGTTCTCCAACTGGGCAGCGACACAATTGAAGGTCGGCGACAGCTTGCGCGTGATGCCACCGCAGGGGCGTTTTGTCTCGCAGCGCCCGCGTGCGTTGCACCGGGTCGGCTTTGCGGCAGGTTCGGGCATCACGCCCATCTTGTCCATCATGGCCAGCAGTTTGCAGGAGCAGCCTGAGTCCAAATTCACCTTGGTGTACGGCAACCGTCGTATGAGCAGCGTGATGTTCAACGAAGCCTTGCAAGACCTGAAAGACCGTTACCCCGACCGCCTGACCTTGATCCATGTGCTGTCACGCCAAGCGCAAGAAGCGCCCTTGCTGGAAGGCCGCATCGATGAAGCCAAAGTGCACGATCTGGTGCAAGCCCTGTTGCCTGCGGCCAGCATGGACGAGGTGTTCATTTGCGGTCCGGAGGCCATGATCGAAGCCACCGAAAAAGGCTTGCTCGCCGCTGGCGTGCCGGCCAACCGCATCCACAGCGAACGCTTCACCTCCCCCACACTCGAAGCCTTGCCGGCTGGTGAGCGCCAAAAAGCGGTGCTCGGTACTTCAGGACAGTCACAAGGCCAAATCGCTCTGACCGTGGTGCTGGACGGCAAATCGCACGAATTGAAGATGAACCCGCACGAGCATGTCTTGGATGTGGCGCTGGCCTCGGGCCTGGACCTGCCCTACTCGTGCAAAGGGGGCGTGTGCTGCACTTGCCGCGCCAAGGTCATGCAAGGCTCGGTGGTGATGGACAAAAACTTCACCCTGGAGCCTTGGGAGTCAGACCAAGGTTTTGTGCTGAGCTGCCAGGCGCGACCCACCTCGGATACGGTGGTGATCAGTTACGACGAGCGCTGAGCACGCCCAAAGGTTCAGCGGCGCTGCACTTCCACCGGCTGCCGGCCCGCATTGACAATGCCGAGTAATTGGGCGGCGCGGTAACTCAAGTCAATGATCCGGTCTTTCACAAAAGGCCCTCGGTCATTGATCGTCACTTCCACCGTCTTGCCGTTGAGCGGGTTACGCACCTGCACCACCGTGCCCAAGGGCAGGGTTTTGTGGGCGGCGGTCAAATTGTTCATGTCAAAGCGCTCGCCACTGGCCGTGCGCCTACCTTGAAAAGCGCGGCCGTACCAAGAGGCAATACCCGCTTCCACCGCATCCACCATAGAACCTGTTTGCTGAACCACATCGCGCGTGCTCTGCACAGCGAGAGCCAACACATCCGTCAACTCAATGACTTCGTTGGTGTCCAAAGGAGGCTCCACCTCCGCCGCACAGACGAACGAAGCGGCGCACACCAGCCCTGTGGCGGCAAGCCAGCGCAAAACAGCCAATGAACGGTTCAAAAAATGCATCCAAACTCCTGGGCCGCAGATCATAACCGGCGCGCGATCTCCAAAGTCGCGGCACTTTGGTTCATGCTGTAAAAGTGCAAAGCCGGGGCGCCGCCGTTGCACAACTGCTCACACAGGTCGGCCACCACATCCAGGCCAAAAGCCTTGATGGAGGCGGTGTCATCGCCAAAGCCTTGCAAGCGCAAACGGATCCAACGCGGGATCTCGGCGCCGCACGCATCGGAAAATCGCAGCAACTGCGTCGAGCTGGTGATTGGCATGATGCCAGGCACGATCGGCACGTCCACGCCCAGTTTGTAAACGTCGTCAACAAACCGGAAGTAAGCGTCGGAGTTATAGAAATACTGGGTGATGGCCGAATCCGCGCCCGCTTTCACCTTGGTCACAAAGGCCTCGATATCGGCCTGGGCCGACTTGGCTTGGGGGTGAATTTCGGGGTAAGCCGCGACCTCAATGTGAAAGTCATCACCCGTTTCAGCGCGTATAAAGGCCACCAAATCGCTGGCGTACTGGAACTCGCCGCCAGCGCCATAACCGCTGGGCAAATCACCACGCAGCGCCACCAGGCGTTTCACGCCCATGGCTTTGAGGGTTTGCAACTCAGCGCGTACCGAGGCGCGGGTCGCGCCGATGCAAGAGAAATGCGAAGCCGCATCCATGCCTTCGGCCAAAATTTCTTGCACGGTGGCAAAGGTTCCGGCTTGGGTCGAACCGCCCGCGCCGTAGGTGACCGAGCAAAACTGAGGCTTCAATGCAGACAACTGCGCGCGCACGGCGCGCAGTTTCTCCGCGCCCTCGGGGGTTTTGGGCGGAAAAAATTCCAGACTCAGGGGTACTTTCAAAGACGTGTTCATCTCTGCCCATTCCTTCTCATTCAGTAGTCGTCCAAGGCGTCCTGCACCGCTTGGGCCGCTGCGGCCTCATGGTCTTGGCGCATTTGCGCGCGCTGCGCCAGCACGGTCGCGGGCTGGGCCCACACCGCTTGGACAAAAAATTCTTTGTTGCCGTCACCGCCATCGATCACGCTGTCCATCCAGGCGGTGACCTTCAGGCCCAGCGCTATCAAAGCGCTCGTGACACGGTCTTGCACAAAGGCATACAAAGCCGGGTCGCGCACGATGCCGTGCTTACCCACCTGGCCTGGCTGCAGTTCAAACTGCGGCTTGACCAGCATCAAGAGCTGGCCCTCGGGTTTCAAAAAATGCACCACGCCGGGCAACACCAAGGTCAACGAGATGAAAGACACATCGCCCACCATCAGATCAAACCCCTCGGTGCCGTCGGGGATGCGTTCATCGTCCAACTGCAGTTCGCGCGCGTTCACCCCTTCGATGCAGGTCACCCGCTCATCGGCGCGAATGCGCTCATGCACCTGCGCATGACCCACATCCACACCCACGACCTCAGCAGCGCCCAGTTGCAACAGACAGTCGGTGAAACCGCCGGTGCTTTGGCCGACATCCAGGCAGCGCAGGCCTTCCACGCGCAAGCCGGTGTGGCGCAGAGCGCCTTCCAGTTTGAGGCCACCGCGCGAGACGTAACGCGATTCCGCATCGTCTTGCAACACCAACTCCGCCCCCTCAGGGACCTCGTCGCGGTTTTTGCCCACTGTGCGCCAATCGCCGGGGTGCAAGCGCCAGGTGACGCCTGCTGCGATCAGCCGCTGCGCTTGGGAGCGCGAAGCGGCCAAACCGCGTTCAACCAACAGTTGGTCAATGCGCATCAATAGCGATAGGTGTTGGCCTTGTAAGGACCATTTTTAGAGACGCCAATGTAAGCGGCCTGCTCATCGCTCAATTCGGTCAGCATGGCGCCGACTTTCTTGAGGTGCAAGCGAGCCACTTTTTCGTCCAGGTGCTTAGGCAACACATAGACTTTGCCGGACTCGTACTCGCCTTGCTTGGTGAACAGTTCGATCTGCGCAATGGTTTGGTTGGCAAAGCTGGACGACATCACAAAGCTGGGGTGACCGGTGGCGCAACCGAGGTTGACCAAGCGGCCTTTGGCCAGCAAAGTGATCTTTTTGCCATCGGGGAAGATGACGTGGTCGACTTGGGGCTTGATCTCGTCCCACTGCAGTTTTTCGAGAGAAGCCACATCGATTTCGTTGTCAAAGTGACCGATGTTGCAGACAATGGCTTCGTCTTTCATGGCGGCCATGTGCTCGTAACGGATCACGTTCTTGTTGCCGGTGGCCGACACGAAGATGTCGCACTTGTCGGC
>CANFMK010000020.1 GCA_947448325.1 Comamonadaceae bacterium | reverse complement strand
GATTGCGGCCACTGCGCCGCCCAGCCTTTGCGGGTGGTGATGGTGAAGCCTGGGGCGGGTTGGTCGTGTTGGGTCAGCTCAAAACCTTTGAGGTCCGGGTCGCGCCGGGCGTGGCACACAATCACGGCCAACCGCAGGGCAAACAACTGGTGCACAAAGCCGGGGACCAACAGGTTGTCTTCGAGTTTGCGCAACTTGCCGCGATGGCCCAGCACCAACTGACTCAAGCGATGCAGTTCAGGAATGGAGAAACCGGGTAAATCGGCATTGTCCAAAATATACGCACCATGCTTGTGGTAGTCCGAGTGCGAAATATGCGCACCGACTTCATGCAGTCGCCCGGCCCATACCAATTTGCGTTGCAGTCGAAGCAGATCGTCGCTGGTGCAGGTGGCAGGCGGAATTTTTTTGAACAACAGCGCAGCTGTGTGACTGACCCGTTGGGCTTGCTGGGCGTCTATGCCAAAACGCTTGGACAGCCATTCCACCATCGATTCACGAACGTCTGAACTTTCATCGCGCGCCAGCAGGTCGTATAACGCGCCTTGGCGCAGCGCGCCTTGCGCGGCATGCAGTTCGTTGATTTCGAGCAGTTCGAAGAGCGACATCAAAATGGCCAAGCCGCCGCCAATCACCGGCCTGCGATCTTCCTTGATGCCTTCAAGTTTGACTTGGTCCGATCGGCCCGCCTTGATGAGTTTTTCTTTCAACCACATCAAACCTTCTCGGTTGATCACACCCGCAGGCCAACCCGCCGCTTCCAGCACATCCATGACGGCGCCAATCGTGCCTGAGGAGCCATAGGCCACATCCCAGTCTTTGCGCCGGTAAACATTCAGCACCTCGTCCAAAATCGCTTTGGCCGCCACCTCGGCCATGTCAAACGCAGTTGGGGTGAACACGCCATCTGGAAAGTATTTCATCGACCAGGCCACACTGCCCACGCGATAAGACTCCAGTGTGGTCGGTTTAAAACCTTGCCCCAAAATCATTTCAGTGGAACGCCCCCCAATGTCGATCACTAAGCGTCGCTCTTCGGACTGCGGTAGCAGGTGGGCCACGCCAGAGTAAATCAAGCGCGCTTCTTCGCGTCCTGGAATGATCTCGATCGGGAAACCCAAGATGCTTTGGGCTTTTTCCAAAAACACGTCGCGGTTGCGCGCTTCGCGCAGGGTTTGGGTGGCCACAGCGCGCACCCGGCTGGGGTCAAAACCGGCAATGCGTTCGGCAAAACGGGCCAAACAATCCCAGCCTCTTTGCATGGCCGCTGTCGACAGGTTGCGTTCGCTGTCCAGACCATTGCCTTGTCGAACGGTTTCTTTGAGGTATTCGACTCGTCGGATCTGCCCGTGGTCCAAATGACCAATTTCAAGCCGAAAGCTGTTGGAGCCCAAGTCCACTGCAGCCAATAGTTGTCCGTTTTTCATGAAAATTAATTTAACTCAGGTGTTTTCGCGCACAAACTCCCATTTTGTGACTTTTTCTTGGCAGTTTGATGACGGTTTGCAAAATTACCCGACCCCTTGGGTTGCGTGGAGTTTCTTTTTTTTGACATCTCATTGTCACAATTGGGGAATAGAGTCAGGTCCGTGTTCAAAGCAACTTTGAACAGTGTTCTCCCACCTTATTGAAGGAAATCTATGTTGAAGATCAAATCCTGGGTCGCCGCTTTGGGCTTGTCCGTCATGGCCGCAAGCTCTTTTGCTTCTGAAATCACCGGCGCTGGCGCCACCTTTCCCTACCCCGTGTATGCCAAGTGGGCTGAGGCCTACAAAGCCAAATCGGGCGTGAACATGAATTACCAGTCGATTGGTTCTTCCGGCGGTATCAAGCAGATCAAAGCCAAAACAGTGGACTTTGGCGCTACCGACAACCCTGTGAGTTTTGAAGACCTCGAAAAAGATGGCATGGTGCAATTCCCAGCCATCATCGGTGGCATTGTGGCCGTGATCAACGTGGACGGTGTCAAACCTGGCCAATTGAAGTTGACGGGTGAATTGTTGGCCGAGTTGTTCTCAGGCGGCATTGCCAACTGGAACGACAAACGCATTGCCGATCTGAACCCCGGCGTTAAATTGCCTGATGCCCCTGTGACCGTGGTGCACCGCGCTGACGGCTCCGGTACCACCGCCGTGTTCACCGACTACCTGTCCAAGGTCAATGCCAACTGGAAGCAAACCGTGGGCGCCGGCGCCGCTGTCAAGTGGCCTGCGGCTTCTTCGGTGGGCGGTAAGGGCAACGAAGGCGTTTCGGCCAACGTGTCCCGTGTGAAGAACTCGATTGGCTATGTGGAATACGCTTACGCCAAGAAAAACAACATGACCCACATCAGCTTGCGCAACGCCGCAGGCCAGTATGTGCAGCCGGATGACGAGACTTTTGCGGCGGCTTCAGCCGGTACCGACTGGTCCAAAATCCCCGGTATGGGCACTTTCTTGACCAATGCCGCTGGTGCCAAATCCTGGCCCATTGCAGCTGCGTCCTTCATCTTGGTCTACAAAGACCCAGCCAACAAAGCCAATGCGGCTGAAGTGCTCAAGTTCTTTGACTTTGCTTTCAAAGAAGGCAAAAAATTGGCCACCGATTTGGAATACGTGCCCATGCCTGACGCCACCACCGATTTCATCCGCAAGAGCGTTTGGAACAAGGTCAACGTCAAGTAATTGTTGACACCCAAAGTCCCCCTGGCCTGTGGCCTGGGGCCTTTGAATCCTCAGGACAACCATGGCCACTTTTGATCAGACCGATTCCCTGGCGCAACATCGCCAAAAAGTGATACGCACGCAGCGCATCCAAGACTTCTTTTTCGAAAAAGTGTCTATGACCTTTGCCATGACCACCTTGGTGGTTTTGCTGGGCATCATTGCTTCTTTGGTCATCAGTGCCTGGCCGGCCTTGGTCGAATTTGGCTTTCCCTTCTTCTACACCATCGAGTGGGACATCATCAACTCGAAGTTCGGTGGTTTGATTGCCATTTTTGGCACCGTGGTCACTGCCTCGATCGCGATTGTGATTGCCTTGCCTTTGAGTTTTGGCATCGCGGTCTTTTTGACAGAAACATGCCCCATGCCATTGCGCCGCCCCTTGGGCACCGCGATTGAATTGCTCGCTGCTGTGCCGTCCATCATTTACGGCATGTTCGGCCTGTTTGTGTTTGCCCCCTTGTTTGCCGAATACATTCAGCCTGCCATCGCGGGCAGCTTGGGCAAAATCCCGGGTCTGGGTTTCTTGTTCACCGGTGCGTTCAACGGCATCGGTATTTTGGCTGCAGGTTTGATCCTGGCCATGATGATCTTGCCCTTCATCGCCTCGGTCATGCGCGATGTGTTTGAAATTGTCCCGCCGATTCTCAAAGAATCGGCCTACGGTTTGGGTTGCACCACTTGGGAGGTGGTGACCAACATTGTCTTGCCATACACCAAAACCGGTGTGGTGGGCGGCGTGATGCTGGGCCTGGGGCGCGCCCTGGGTGAAACCATGGCGGTGACTTTTGTGATTGGCAATGCCCACAAGTTGTCGCCCTCATTGTTCTCGCCAGGCAACTCGATCGCCTCGACCTTGGCCAATGAATTTGGCGAAGCCGAACCGGGCTTGCATTACTCCTCTTTGTTTGCCTTGGGCCTGGCCTTGTTCATCATCACCTTGATCGTGTTGTCGCTGGCCAAGTGGATGCTGCTGCGCGCCGAAGCCAAGAAAGGCATGAAATCATGAACACCCCCACACAGTTTGACGCCGGCATTTACAGCCGCCGCAAAATCAAAAGCAATATCGGCATCTTTTTGTCCATGGCCGCCATGGCCCTGGGCCTGGTCTTTTTGTTGTGGATTTTGAGCATCTTGATGTTCAAGGGTTTCTCGGCCCTGGACCTGGACATGTTCACCCACAGCACGCCCGCACCGGGCTCTGAGGGCGGAGGCTTGCTCAATGCGATTGTGGGCAGTTTGATGATCGTTGGCAGTTGCACCTTGATCAGCACCCCCATTGGCGTGATGGCCGGTATTTATCTGTCCGAGTATGGTGACCGCAGCAAGTTTGCGGCTGTGACCCGCTTTGTGAACGACATCATGTTGTCCGCACCTTCGATTGTGGTGGGGCTCTTCATTTACGCCATCGTGGTCGTCAACGCCAAACATTTTTCGGGATGGGCTGGCACCTTGGCCTTGGCCTTGATCGCCATTCCGGTGGTGGTGCGCAACACTGAAAACATGTTGCGTTTGGTGCCAGTGAGTTTGCGTGAAGCGGCGTTTGCCTTAGGCGCGCCCAAATGGAAAGTGTCCACCACCGTGGTGCTCAAGGCGGCCCGCAGCGGCGTCATGACCGGTTTACTGTTGTCGCTTGCCCGCGTGAGTGGTGAAACAGCGCCCTTGTTGTTCACCGCCTTGAACAACCAGTTTTATTCCACCAACATGAATGCGCCCATGGCCAATTTGCCTGTGGTCATTTACCAGTTTGCCATGAGCCCCTATGAGAACTGGGTCAATTTGGCTTGGGGCGGCGCCCTGTTGATCACCTTGACGGTGTTGGGCCTGAACATCTTGGCCCGTGCGGTCTTCAAAGAGAAAGTTGCAGTTTGAACATGAATACGACAAGCCCTACTTCGACACCCGTGCACAACGTGCTGGAAATTCGCAATTTGAATTTCTACTACGGTGCCTTTCAAGGCCTTAAAAATGTCAATTTAGACATCAAGGCCAATACCGTGACGGCTTTCATCGGTCCTTCCGGTTGTGGCAAGTCCACTTTGCTGCGCACCTTGAACCGCATGTACGACCTGTACCCCGGTCAGCGCGCCGAAGGCGAGATCAACTTCAATGGCGAGAACATTCTCAACCCCAAGCAAGATTTGAATTTGCTGCGCTCGCGCATCGGCATGGTGTTTCAAAAACCCACGCCGTTCCCCATGTCGATTTACGACAACATCGCTTTCGGTGTGCGCCTGTATGAGAACCTGTCCAACAGCGACATGGACGACCGTGTGGAGTGGGCTTTGCAAAAAGCCGCCATTTGGAACGAAGTCAAATCCAAATTGAACCAAAGCGGCTTGTCGCTGTCGGGCGGTCAGCAGCAGCGCCTGTGCATCGCCCGCGGCATTGCGGTCAAGCCTTCGGTGCTGTTGCTGGACGAGCCTACTTCGGCGCTGGACCCGATCTCGACCGGCAAAGTGGAAGAACTGGTTCACACCCTCAAGAGCGAATACACCGTGGTGATCGTGACGCACAACATGCAGCAAGCGGCCCGCGTCTCTGACTACACCGCCTACATGTACCTGGGCGAATTGATTGAATACGGCCAAACCGAATCGATTTTCATGAAACCGACTCGCCAGGAAACCGAAGACTACATCACCGGCCGATTCGGCTGATCAGAAAGAGCACCATGGAAAAACACATCTCCAGCCAATTTGACGCCGAACTGACCCACGTCTCGAGTCGCGTTTTGGAACTTGGCGGCTTGGTCGAATCGCAAATCCGCCATGCGGTCTATGCGCTTTCGCAGTTCAGCCTGGAAGTAGCCGAGCAGGTCATTGCCACTGAATCGCAAGTGAACATGATGGAGGTCGAGATCGATCGTGATCTGTCCTCGATCATTGCGCGCCGCCAGCCCACCGCCATCGATTTGCGCTTGCTGATCGCCATCTCTAAAACCACCGCCAACTTGGAGCGCGCCGGCGACGAGTCTGAAAAAATCGCGCGCATGGTCAAAGCCATTGTGGCCAGCGGCGCCGCCCGCTCGTTGCCGGCTTCAGAACTGCGAGTAGCCTCCGACTTGGCTTCGGCTTTGCTGCGCAAAGCCTTGGACGCGTTTGCCCGCTTGGACGTGACCGCCGCCATCAGCATTTTGAAAGAAGACGATTTGATCGATGCCGAGTTTGACGGCTTTGTGCGCAAACTGGTCACCTACATGATGGAAGACCCGCGCACCATCTCGGCCAGCTTGGACTTGCTGTTCATTGCCAAAGCGATTGAGCGCATTGGCGACCATGCCAAGAACATTGCCGAGTTCATCATCTATGTGGTCAAGGGTGCTGATGTGCGTCACACCGCGCTGTCTGAAATTGAATCATTCGTCAAATGAAAACACTGCCCCGCATTTTGATTGTCGAAGATGAACCGGCGATTGCCGAGTTGATCGCGGTGAATCTTCGGCATAACGGATTCCAACCCATTTGGGCGATGGACGGTGACACCGCCCAACGTGAATTGGACGATGTCTTGCCCGATGTGATTTTGCTGGACTGGATGCTGCCGGGCGAAAGTGGTTTGACTTTGGCGCGCAAATGGCGCGCGAACGCACGGACCAAAACGGTGCCTATTTTGATGCTCACCGCACGCGGTGATGAACCCGACCGTGTGGCCGGTTTGGACGCCGGCGCAGACGATTACATCGTCAAGCCTTTTTCCACCAAAGAGCTTTTGGCCCGCATTCGCGCGGTGCTGCGCCGCCGCGCGCCTGAGCAGGCGGGTGGCGCTGTGCGCCTGGGCGATTTGGTGCTTGACGCTGACACGCACCGTGTCAGCTACCAAGACCAACTCCTCAAAGTCGGTCCCACAGAATTCAAGCTCTTGCATTACCTGATGACCCATGCCGAGCGTGTGCACAGCCGCGGTCAGTTGCTCGACCGTGTTTGGGGTGACCATGTGTTCATTGAAGAGCGCACGGTCGATGTGCATGTGAAACGGCTGCGCGAGTCTTTGGGCGAGGCCGGAATCATGGTGGAGACCGTGCGAGGCGCTGGTTACCGGGTCACAGTCACACCTTTGGCCGCAAGCCAGCTCAAGTCAGCCTGAATTGAACTGAATCTTTCTATTCTTCGGATATCCTTGAGCGATGTTGTCGCGCTTGCTTTTCGCACTGTTTTTTCTATTGGTCACAGTCACTTGCGGCTATTGGCTGAACGGTTCTGTAGGTATTTGGATTGCTGCTGTCGGTGTATTGATAGCTCTTTTGTTCAATGACTATGAAAAAGGGCACCGCCTAGAGAAATGGGTGCGGCGAGACGATCCGACCGCCGAAGCCCACTTAACGGGTTTTTGGGGCGAACTGGTCGATCGCATTCGCCGTGGTTTCAAAACCCGTGACCAATTGGCCTTGCAACACCAGCAACGCTTGCAAGAATTCTTGGCTGCCATTCAAGCTTCACCCAATGGTGTATTGCTGCTGGACCCTGAAGGCCGTATCGAATGGTGTAACCAAACAGCCGCCACGCATTTGGGCCTGCACGAGCAGCGCGACCTGGGTCAACACATTGTCAATTTGGTACGCGACCCGGCCTTCACCCGCTACATGGCCCAAGGTGACTTCAGCAGCGAAGTGATCATTGAGGGGCGTTCAATTTCGCTTTCGCACATATTGAAGCTCCAAGTTCAGTTGCATCCCTATGGTGAGAATAAAAAATTACTGCTCACCCGTGACATCACGGCCCGGGCGCAAGCCGACCAAATGCGGCGTGATTTTGTAGCCAATGTTTCGCACGAAATCCGCACCCCTCTGACTGTTTTGGGGGGCTTCGTGGAGACCTTGCAATCCCTGCCTTTGAGCGCACAAGAGCAAAAAACCTATTTGGATTTGATGGCGGTTCAGGCCACGCGCATGCAGGGCTTGGTCAGTGACTTGCTGACTTTGTCGCAACTCGAGGGCAGTCCGCCACCGCCGGTCACCGAATCGGTGGACTTGAATCCATTGATGGCCCAAGTCAAGTCAGATGCCGCGTCTCTCTCTGCGATGCAAGGTGAAACAGGCTTGCCCGTGCATGCCTTCAGCTTCACTTTGCCCGAACATCTGCACCTGGCAGGTTCCAGAGCTGAAATCCACAGCGCGGTGTCGAACTTGGTGAACAACGCTGTGCGCTACACCCCCTTGGGCGGAAAGATCGATGTGGTTTGGACTTTGGGTGATGAAGGCCAAGCGACTTTTTCGGTGAAAGACAATGGGGTGGGCATTGCGGCGGAACATCTTCCGCGCTTGTCAGAGCGGTTCTACCGTGTCGATCGCAGCCGTTCGCGTGAATCCGGTGGTACCGGTTTGGGCTTGGCCATTGCCAAGCACATTGCGCAGCGCCATGGCGGCAGTTTTCACATAGAAAGTGAATTGGGCCAAGGATCTCATTTTTCCTTGGTGTTCCCTAGCAACCGCGTCAAATTAGAAGCACCTATCGCGCAACTTCAAGCCGCTTAGGTACTGGCCCCATTCGCCAGGGTGCGCAGTTCCAGTAGCAATTTATGACCTGATGATTCAAGGCTGTGATTGTTTTGAATTTCAATCAAAGTACAACCCATGGGTACCACCAACGGCGGTATTCTTTGAAGACGATTTTCGATGGCCTCCAGCGTCTCACGTCCGCGTGACTTCAAGCGTTGCCGCAACACTTCGATGTCCGCTGTGATGTGCAGCACCGTCAAACCAGGGTATTGTTGAGCGGCCACTGGTAAGTGCGCGCGTGAGCCATTGACGAAGACCCATTGTCCATGCTTCAGTGGTACGAGTTCCGTGTGGCGAATGCCGTAAAGATGCTCGTTGGCGGCCCAATGGACTGCCAGTTGTTGGCTTTCGATCAGCGCATCAAATTGGGCTGTCGTCACACTTTCATGCAATTCGCCATCGGTGGTGCCAGGGCGATCGATGGTGCGCCGCGCCCAAGCCACTGGAAGATGCGAGGGCACTTGGGCACGCAACCAGTTGAGCAAGCTGTCTTTGCCGGCACCTGAAGGGCCGACCACGTAAATCAGGCGTCGATTCATCCGCGTAACTCCACACTTTCAAGCCACTGAAAGTCAGCGCCTTTTTGCGGTTCGACAAACAAGGCAATATGGGCGAAGCGACAAGGCTCAAGCGTTTCAAATTGTGTTCGAGCTGCATGGATCAAGGCCTGACGCTCGATTTCTGTCATGCCCGCCAATGGGCCAGTGAGTGACAGGTGAAATTTGAATTCATTCAGCACCCATGGATAGCCCCATTGCACGAGCATTTGGTCTTGATCCGGTGTCAAAGGTGCTTTGCGGCGCCTGGCTAAATCGGCTTCATTCAAAGGTTGAGCAAAGTCATGTAAACGCGTGACGCAGGCCGCGGCGGTGTCCACAATCGCTTGGGTACGCCCCACTGGTCTTAGAGCTAAAAAGCCACCTTCTGTGCTGACTTGGAGAGGCGGCATCTCGAACGCAGGTAATTCATTTGCCAGTTCCTGCATGGATCGCAATAACAAAGCCACGCTTTTGTCAGGTCTGAGCTCAAACGGCGCTTTCAGCGTGGCATGCCAACCATAGCGGCGTGGGTCTGCTGTGTACTGTCGAAACTGTTGCGCATTCACCCCTGCGATATGGGGTTGTTTCAGCAACTGCCCCGTGGCTGCGCAACGTCCCAACCAGTGACAGCCTGCGGCCCACCATGGGCTGTGCAATGCCGGAATGAAGTAAATCGCGTAGCGGTAGGCGAATTCAGGTTTCATGGTGATTGACAGTAAGGGTGACGCGGTCACCGGCAAACCAAGCATAGGCAAATTCGATGGGTTTGTGTTCTGGGTCGATGTTCAAGCTTTTCACCAGCATAACGGGACGTGAGGCCGATTGCCCCAGCAACATGGCCACCTCTTTGCTGGGCAGTCGCGCAGAGATCCTGCTTTCTTGACGCTGGTAGTCCGTCACGCCATGGTGGACAAATCCTGCGGTGATCGAGCCTGTTCGCTTCACGATGTCGGCCAGTTGCGCAAAGCGCGGCAAAGGGAAAAATCGCTCACTGACATGCAAAGGTTGACCTGCGCCTTCTCCCACCACCTGCAAATACAGCAAAGGACTTTGGTGTGGCACTTGCAAGGCAGAAGCTTGCTCAGAATTAGCGCTTGTCGTTTGACTGTCAATCACTCGCAGTTCACCGCGCAAGCCCGCCTGGGTCAGGTTTTGGCGGTGACGTGTGCGTTTGCCCAGCGCCAAGTCGACCGCTAAATTTTCCACATAAGTGCCGCTGCCTTGAGTCGAACGGACCAAACCACTTTGGCCCAAGTGCGCCAGCGCGCGGCGAATCGTATGCCGGTTAGCACCAAATTGCGCGGCAAGTTGGTGTTCTGAAGGCAGTTTGATGCCGGGCGCATACAGGCCCTGACCGATAGCGACAGCCAGTTCTTGGGCAATGCGTGACCAGATGCTGTCGCGCTCAGTAATGTCTTTGGCCGGATGGATCAATGAAGAGGCACCAACTGTCATGAAAGATACACACGGATTGCCTAAGCTCACATCCATGTTCGAGTTGTATAGACAAGTGAGAGGGTGCCACAGCGATGTTTCAAACGTATGACCATGCCGAGTCGTCTGCCCAAAGAGCGCGGCAAGAGTGGATGGCTGTGTTGGCCAGAGCGCCCCAGTCTATGTTGGATGCAGCTTTGAGCATGCATACCCAAGGGCAGCCCCAGTGGCTCAGGCGGCCTGAAACCGGATTGATGATGGTGCAAGGAAGGGCGGGCGGCACGGGCGAACGGTTCAATTTGGGGGAGGTTACGGTCACTCGCTGCGCATTGCGTTTGGCAGCTTCCACTCCAGAAGCGCCTGTAGGCGTGGCCTATGTGATGGGGCGCAACCACCATCAAGCACATTTGGCTGCTTTGGCCGATGCCTTGTTGCAAGACCCTGCGCAGCGTGCTGAGTTAGAGATGAATTTGCTGACGCCAGTGCGGGAACATTTGGCACATCAGCAAGCGCTGCGGCATCAACGCGCTCAAACGACCAAGGTCGATTTCATGACCGTGGCGCGTGAAGCCGGTGATGGTCAAGATGAGGAGGACGCATGAGCACCGCAGTTTTAAGCAATCTGGTTGCTGGTTTTGACCATGAGGCCTATGGCAGCCAAGCGGTGTTTCGCACCACGCTGAATGCGCTGTCACATCCTGGCCGCGTCTGGGACATGCCTTTGAACATGGCATTGCCGCAGCAGGGCCAAGCGGCAGCGGCTGCATTACTTTTAGGTCTTGTGGATTCAGACACTGCGGTGTGGTTATCACCTCAGTTGGCGGGCAGCGATGCAGCGACCTGGCTGCGCTTTCATACTGGATGCACATGGGCCAATGGACCGAGCGATGCGCAATTCATTTGGGTTGCGCAAGGCGACGCTGTGCCTGATTTACAAAGTTTGAGCCAGGGCACCGATGCCTACCCCGATCAGTCCGCCACCTGTGTGATCGAGGTTCAAAGCCTGCGCAGCGACACGCCAGCTTGGTTGTTGCAGGGGCCAGGCATCTTGGACTGTTGCCCCTTGCGGGTTCAAGGATTAGCGCTCGATTTCCCTGCGCAGTGGTCGCGCAACCACGCCAGATTTCCGTGCGGGGTGGATGTGCTGTTGGCCACTGCCACGCAGATTGTCGGCTTGCCGCGCACCACGCGCCTCATGAATTCAGAGAAGGACTGATATGTACGTGGCCGTCAAAGGCGGAGAAACCGCCATCCTCAACAGCTACAAGCTACTCGCCGAGCAGCGTCGTGGAGACAACAGCCAGTCCGAACTGAGCGTGGATCAAATTCGCCAACAGCTCAAACTGGCAGTGGACCGTGTCATGACCGAGGGCTCGGTGTACGACCCCGAGCTGGCTGCGCTGGCCATCAAGCAAGCGAGTGGGGATTTGGTAGAAGCCATGTTTTTGTTGCGCGCTTACCGCGCGACATTGCCTCGCTTGGGTCATACCTGCCCGCTGGACACGGCCCGCATGCAACTCGATCGCCGCATTTCAGCGACTTTCAAAGATTTGCCAGGGGGGCAGGTTCTGGGCCCGACCTACGATTACACCCAGCGGTTACTTGACTTCACCCTGATGGCCAATGCACAAGCCTCAATAGACACACAAGCGGTGGCCGAGCCGCTGCGTTCTGAGTTGTCCATGCCCCCCGAAACGGTGCCGCGTGTGGTCGATCTGCTCAATCAAGAGGGTTTGATCGAAACTTTTTCGCCTTCTGATGATGATCCTGCACCGCGTGACCTCACGCGTGAACCGCTGCGCTTTCCGGCCGATCGGGCGACACGTTTGCAAAACATCGCCCGTGGCGACGAGGGTTTTTTACTGGCCATGGCCTATTCCACACAGCGTGGCTACTCGCACAGCCATCCGTTTGTGGGAGAGGTCCGCTTGGGTCAAGTGGCCATCGAGCTTGAACCCGAAGAGCTCGGATTTGCCATTTCAATCGGCGAGATGGAAATCACCGAATGCGAGATGGTCAATCAATTCGCAGGCAGTAAAACAGAGCCGCCCAAATTCACTCGAGGGTACGGTCTGGCCTTTGGTCACAGTGAGCGCAAAGCCATGGCCATGAGCTTGGTGGACCGAGCGCTGCGCGCCGAAGAACTGGGTGAAGCGATCGAGTCGCCCGCGCAAATGCAAGAGTTTGTACTCTCGCACAGTGACAGCCTCGAAGCCTCCGGCTTTGTGCAGCATTTGAAGCTGCCGCATTACGTGGACTTCCAATCTGAATTGGAGTTGGTGCGCAAAATGCGCGCGCAAATGGACAGCCCTACAGCCTTCAGCAGCGTTCCAGTATCCGCTTCACAGGAGCCCGTATGACCGCCCCCGAAGTGAACTTTGCCTATTTGGACGAGCGCACCAAGCGCATGATTCGCCGCGCCATCTTGAAGGCGGTGGCCATCCCGGGTTACCAAGTGCCCTTTGGTTCTAGAGAAATGCCGCTGCCTTATGGCTGGGGCACTGGGGGTATCCAAGTCACAGCCTCAGTCATTGGGCCGCAAGACACGCTTAAAGTGATCGACCAAGGGTCGGATGACACCGTCAATGCGGTCAATATCCGTCGATTTTTCGAGCGTACCGCCGGCGTCGACACCACCACGCGCACCCACGAGGCCTCGCTGATTCAGACACGCCACCGCATACCGGAGATGCCTTTAAAAGAGGGGCAAATCATCGTGTACCAAGTGCCTGTGCCTGAACCCATGCAGCGCCTGGAGCCTCGCGAAACGGAGACCCGTACCCTGCATGGCTTGGCCGAGTACGGCTTGATGCATGTGAAGTTGTATGAAGACATTGCGCGCTACGGGCATATCGCTACCACCTACGACTATCCGGTGATAGTGAACCACCGTTACATCATGTCGCCGTCGCCGATTCCAAAATTTGACAATCCCAAGATGCACATGAATCCTGCGCTGCAGTTGTTTGGAGCCGGTCGGGAAAAGCGCATATATGCGGTGCCACCGTACACCGCAGTCGAAAGTCTGGCCTTCGAAGACCATCCTTTTGAAATTCAAAAGTGGAACGCTGTATGTGCCCAGTGTGGTGCCAGCGACTCCTTTTTAGACGAAGTCATCACCGATGATGCAGGCGGGCGCATGCACGTGTGCTCTGACTCTGATTTCTGCCAAACTCGTCAAGATGAGCAGGGCAAGGTGTCTGCATGAATTTGCTCATTCGTGAGGCCACGGCACAAGACTTACAGCACATTTTGCAGTTGTATGCCCAACCGGCCATGGACAACGGCAAGGTACTGTCATTGCAAGAAGCCGAGCGGCTCTTCGCGCAATTTAGCCTTTATCCCAGTTACCGATTGTTTGTGGCTTGTCAGCCTGACAATGGCCTAGCGCCGGACCATGAAGTGATTGGTACCTACGCCTTGCTGGTGATGCACAACCTGGCACATCAAGGCACGCCGTCTGCGATTGTCGAAGACGTGGTGGTCAGTGCCGAACATCAATCTTTGGGGGTTGGCCGCGCCATGATGGCACACGCCATGAGTTTGGCGCGTGAAGCCGGTTGTTACAAACTGGTCCTTTCGTCCAACCAAAAGCGCGTCGGTGCGCACGCCTTTTACGAGTCGCTGGGCTTTCAGCGCCATGGTTTCAGTTTTCTGATCGAGATGTGACATGCCCACCTTAGACAACTCACTGCCTTTGCTGCGCGTGCGCGGTGTTGGCAAAAGCTATGGCGACCGTGTTGCCTTGCATGAAGCCAGTTTTGATTTGTGGCCCGGCGAGGTCATGGCCGTGGTCGGCGAGTCCGGCTCAGGTAAAACCACCTTGCTCAATGCGATGGCTGCGCGCAGCCGTCCCGACCATGGGCAGGTTGAATTCTTAGGACGTGATGGGCAATTACAAGATGTGTACGCCATGTCCCAAGCCCAGCAGCGCCTTCTGGCACGCACAGATTGGGGATTTGTGCACCAAAACGCGGCCGAGGGTTTGCGCATGGATGTGTCGGCGGGTGCCAATGTGGGCGAACGCCTCATGGGGCTGGGAGAGCGGCATTACGGCCGCTTGCGCTTGAGCGCTCAAGAGTGGTTACAGCGCGTGGAGATTGATGAAACACGCATTGACGATACACCGCGTACTTTTTCAGGCGGCATGCGCCAGCGTCTGCAAATTGCGCGCAACCTCGTCACGCGCCCGCGCTTGGTGTTCATGGACGAACCCACCTCTGGATTGGACGTTTCTGTGCAAGCGCGCTTGCTCGACTTGCTGCGTCAACTGACCCGGCAGATGCAATTGGCCGTGGTCATTGTGACGCACGATTTGGCCGTGGCGCGCTTGCTGGCGCATCGCATGATGGTCATGCAACAAGGCCGCGTGGTGGAGGCCGGCTTGACCGATCAAGTACTGGATGACCCTCAGCACCCCTACACCCAATTGCTGGTGTCTTCTGTATTGCAACCTTGAACTGCTTGAGAACATCATGATGCTGCAAATGAAACAGGTATCTAAACGCTTCACGCTGCACCACCAACACGGGGCTCAACTGCATGTGCTTGATCACGTGAATCTGTCGGTGACAGGTGGCGAGTGTGTGGTGCTGGATGGTCCTTCAGGTATGGGCAAAAGCACATTGCTCAAACTCATTTACGCCAATTACCGCGCAACCAGTGGCCAGATTGAGGTGCAACAAGCTGGCGGCACTGTCCTAGAACTGACCCAAGCTACACCACGCGAATTGGTACGCATGCGCCGCGATACGGTAGGCTATGTCAGCCAGTTTTTACGGGTGATACCCCGCGTATCGGCTTTGGATGTGGTTGCTGAGTCTTTGGTGGAAGATGCCGCAGACCCAGCCGATGCGATAAAAGCTGGAAGAGATCAGGCGCGAATTTGGTTGTCGCGTTTGCGCATACCTGAGCGCTTGTGGTCTTTGCCACCTGCAACTTTTTCGGGTGGCGAGCAGCAGCGTGTGAACATTGCGCGCAACATGATCAAGCCGAGACCGCTCTTGTTGCTCGATGAACCCACTGCATCTTTGGACGCAGCCAATACCCAAACGGTGATCGACTTGATTCAAGAAGCTGTTGCACGGGGCACTGCCGTGGTGGGAATATTTCACGATGCGCATGTGGGAAAAGCTGTGGCTACCCGGCGCATCGATGTGGCGCAATTCAGGAGCCCTGCATGAACTCGCTTGTTTTTAAAAATGGACAATTGGTCTTGCCTGATCAGGTGGTCTTTGGCAATGTTTCAGTGATGGATGGATGCATTGCTGCCTTGGACAGTGGCCCTGCTGCGCAAGCCCCTGGCTGGGACTTGCAGGGTGACTATCTGATGCCAGGGTTTGTCGAGATGCACACCGATAACTTTGAACGCCATTTGATGCCGCGTCCCAAAGTCCAATGGGCAGAAATGCCAGCGTTGCTGGCGCACGATGCCGAAGTTGCCGCTGCAGGCATCACCACGGTGTTTGATGCCCTCGGCGTGGGTGATGCAGATCCTGACAGTTTGCGCGGCAGCACATGGGATTCAGTGCTGCAAGTGCTGGAAACATGCAGCACCGAAAACTTGTTGCGCGCCGACCACCACATACATGTGCGCTGTGAACTGCCAGCGCCCAACACCATTGATTTGTTTGCGCCATTTCATGACCATCCTCGCTTGTCGCTGATTTCGCTGATGGACCACACCCCTGGCCAACGCCAGTGGGAAAACATCGGCGTCGCCCGTGTCTACTACACAGGTAAAAAGGGTTGGTCCAATGAGAAATTTGAGCGCCAAGTACAGCATGCAGCCGAATTGCAAGCACGCTATGCGGCGCCGCACCGGGCCTATTTTGTGGAGTATTGCCATGCGCACCACATTGCACTGGCCAGTCACGACGACACCACTGCAGCCCATGTGTTGCAGGCCCACGAAGAGGGTGCCAGCATGTCGGAATTCCCCACCACGTTGCTGGCGGCGCAAACAGCTCATGCCCACAGTTTGTTGACTGTGATGGGGGGGCCCAACGTGGTGCGTGGCGGCTCGCATTCGGGCAACGTTTCGGCGGCCGAGTTGGCGCGTCATGGCTTACTGGATATTTTGTCGTCTGACTATGTGCCAGGCAGCTTGCTCAGTGCGGTGGTGCGCTTGGTCGATGACGGCATATACAGCTTGCCGCAAGCGGTGGCCATAGTCAGCCACAACCCGGCACAAGCGACAGGGCTGCATGACCGTGGGCAGATCGCTCAGGGACTGCGTGCCGATTTGATTCAAGTGCGGTTTGTGGCCCTGCCACAAGGGGGGCGCCACGCGGTGGTCAGAGCGGTATGGCGAGAAGGCCAACGCGTTCTCTGATGTCACAGTGGGATCGACTTTCAATCTTCTTGTGATTGTCAAAAGCCTGTCACACAAGCTGCGCACACTCAGCTTGTATAGACATGTTGAGGTAAATGCGCCATGGCACTGAAGATCGAAAAATTAAACAAACATTTCGCCAACGGTAAACACGCTTTGCAGGATATTCAACTGAATATTGGTGAAGGCGAAATGGTGGCCTTGATAGGCGCATCGGGTTCTGGCAAGTCCACGCTGTTGCGCATGATCGCAGGTTTGTTGCCTGCGGACGAGGAGGCGGGTTCGTTGATCGAGGTGAATGGCCATTGCGTGCAAAGTGGCGGTCGTATAGCCAGCGATATCCGCACAATTCGTTCGCAAGTGGGGTTTGTCTTTCAACAGTTCAATTTGGTAGACCGTTTACCTGTATTGGTGAACGTGTTGGTGGGGCGTTTGCACTGCATGCCCTTGTGGCGTGGAGTGATGCGTTGGTTCAACGCGCAAGAACGTGTTTTGGGCTTAGAAGCTTTGCAGCGAGTTGGTATTTTGGATTGCCATGCCCAGCGCGCCTCAACCTTGTCGGGCGGTCAGCAACAACGTGCAGCCATTGCGCGCACCTTGGTTCAAGGCGCTAAGTTGGTGCTTGCGGATGAACCGATTGCCTCGCTGGACCCAGAATCTTCACGCAATGTGATGGAGATCTTGACGCGCATTCAACGCGAAGACGGTCGCACCGTGGTGGTCTCATTGCATCAGGTGGACATGGCCATTCGCTATTGCCCTCGCGTGATTGCATTGAACCAAGGTCGGGTGGTTTTTGACGGACCTTCCGCCCAATTGACTCCTGCATTACTTCGCGAGTTGTACGGCATGCAAGCTGATGAGTTTTTGAGTGGCAGCGAATTGCTCACTGCAACACACAACCCCATGGCAGCGCCCACTTTGGCTTGGACAAATCCTGCAGTCCAAATGGCTTGAATTTCCCCTTCGTTCTTTTTACCTCACTGGAGATCCAGACATGTTTCAAAAATCATTGACCGCTTTGGCCCTGGGCCTGAGCCTCACGAGCGCCATAGCGCAAGATATCAACTTTGGCTTTATTTCGACCGAATCAAGCCAAAACATCAAGTCCGATTGGCAACCGTTGATCGATGACATGGAGAAGCAAACCGGCCTGAAGGTCAAAGCCTTCTTTGCCACTGACTACGCCGGCATCATCGAAGGCATGCGCTTTAACAAAGTGCAACTGGCTTGGATGGGCAATAAATCTGCCATGGAAGCTGTGGACCGTTCCAATGGCGAAGTGTTCGCGCAAATGGTCAACGCCGATGGCACACAAGGTTATTACTCGCACCTGATCGTGCACAAAGACAGCTCTTTAAACAACTTGACTGATTTGTTCGCAACTGCCAAGAACTTGAGTTTTGGCAACGGCGACCCCAATTCCACATCCGGCTTTTTGGTGCCTGGTTTTTATGTGTTTGCACAAAACAATCAAGATCCCAAAACCATGTTCAAAGTGGTGCGCAGTGCCAATCACGAGACCAACGCATTTGCTGTCGCCAACAAGCAGGTGGATGTGGCCACCAACAACAGTGAGAACTTGGAAAAATTCAAAATCCATCAGCCAGAAAAGAGCAAGGACATCAAGGTGATTTGGACATCGCCATTGATTCCGTTGGATCCATTGGTCATCAGCAAAGGTCTGCCAGAGGCGACCAAAACAAAGATCAAGAATTTCTTTTACAACTACGCTAAAACCGATGCGCGTGAAAAGGAAATCGTCATGAAGATTTCCAAGTTGTCAGGATTCAAAGCGTCAACCAATGACCAACTCAAGCCGATTCGCCAATTGGATTTGTTCAGCCAGCGCAACAAAATTGACGCTGACACCACCCTGTCAGACGCTGAAAAGAAGGCCAAATTGGCCGATGTGGATCAGAAATTGGCTGCATTGAAATAAGACCTGTGACCGTAATTCGTATGTCTGCTTCCGCCAATTTGAAACTGCAGGCTTTGGCCGAATCAGCCACAACGCCGCGCAGTTGGAGTTGGTACCTGACTTGGGGAATTTTGTTGGCCTTGCTGGCATGGTCGTGGCAAGGGGCGGACATGCGGCCCATGGAGTTGTGGCGCGACTCGGGCAATATGAAGACGTATGCGGCGGAATTTTTCCCCCCGAAATTTGGCCACTGGCGTATTTATTTGGACGAGATGCTGATCACCTTGCAGATTGCTTTGTGGGGTACGGCATTGGCTGTGGTGACCGCCATCCCCATGGGGCTTTTGGCCTCGTCCAATATCGTTCCTTGGTGGGTTTATCAACCCGTCCGCCGGGTGATGGACGCGTGCCGGGCGATCAACGAAATGGTCTTTGCCATGCTGTTTGTGGTGGCTGTGGGCTTGGGGCCTTTTGCCGGCGTTTTGGCTTTGTGGGTGCACACCACCGGTATCTTGGCCAAGTTATTTTCTGAAGCTGTCGAAGCCATCGACCCGCAGCCGGTGGAAGGCATCCGCTCCACCGGTGCTTCAGCCCTGCACGAAATTGTGTATGGCGTGATTCCTCAAGTCACACCTTTGTGGATTTCTTTTGCCTTGTACCGCTTTGAATCCAATGTGCGCTCCGCCACCGTGGTTGGCATGGTAGGGGCTGGTGGTATCGGAGTGGTGCTGTGGGAAATCATTCGTGGCTTTCAGTATGGTGAAACCTGCGCCGTGATGCTCATCATTGTGGCCACAGTGAGCTTGATTGATTTGATCTCTGCTCGCATTCGCAAACTCTTTGTCTAAGGTATAGCCATGTCCCTGAGCTTGTCGCAAGTGACTAACCTGTTGCAAACCCGTGGCCAAAATCAATATGGCATGGAAGCGGTCAGCCAACTAGAACATGCTTTGCAATGCGCAGATTTGGCAGAAAAAGCTGGTGAAACGCCCGAAACTATTGCCGCTGCTTTGTTGCATGACTTAGGGCACATGCTGGCGGCAGAGCGTGAAGGCTTGGTTGATATCGATACCCGCAAAGATGATTTGCATCAATTTGTTGCCTTGCCCTTTTTGCGTGGCTTGTTCAGTGAGGCCGTGTTAGAGCCGATACGGATGCATGTGGACGCTAAGCGCTACCTTTGCTTGATTGATCCTGGCTACTGGGCGGAGCTCTCGCCTGCTTCCAAGCACAGCCTGGTGCAGCAAGGAGGCATTTTTGCAGAGCCTGAAGCGACTGCCTTTATGCAACAGCCATTTGCAGGTGAAGCAGTACGCTTACGCCGCTACGATGATTTGGCAAAAACACCACTGAAGGTCGTGCCATCGCTTTCTCATTTTGAGTTTTATTTGAAGCAAGCTTGCATTTGAATAGTCAGCGTGTCACCAAGCTTTCATCGCAAGGCGTCATTCTCATACCTGCAGCAATTGGCTGTTGATCTGAAGGAGCTTTGATGACGAATGAACACACCCTGGTTCCCGAAAATGCTGTGGATGCAGATTTACTGAATGAACATTTCGAAGACGAAGAAATGGAGACTTTGGCGGACTACCATCGCATGGCATCCTTGCATTACGCCCAAGCGGCCAAGCACCATACCCTGGCCGCAGACGCCGATGATCTCGGTCACGATGAGTCACGCAATTCCCATGCCTTTTTGGCTTATCGTCACCAATTGGTGGCCAATCAGTATGCAGAAATTGCTGTGATTGAGAGCGACGATTTGGGGGAAGAAGTGGAAGTTTCAGTTCAAGCAGAGCACGCCGCTTGAGCCACTGCACGCGCTGAGTTTTATGCCTACGGAAAGAATCTTTGGATTCTTTCCGTATTTTCATTTTGACATTCAGGTGGTTGAAATTGAACAGGTTGATTGCCAGTGTTCTGACGCATTTTTTAATCGTCGGTCTGCTTCTTATCTGTCCACTTTTACCGCTTTTGGCTGCTCTGGCCTTTTGGCGAATCCACTTTCTCTCAGATTATCTGCAGACCTTAAAGAAAATCGCCATTCATATAAAGGCCATGAGTGAAGGCCCGGCCATTCATTTTTTTACGGATGTGATGGGGCGCGTCAATCAGGTGCCACAGGAGATGGGCGGCAGCTGTGTTCAGTGTGGCAATTGTTGTATGAATAAACGCTGCATGTTTTTGCAGGCCATAGATGACGGTCGCTTTCAATGCGGTATTTACCATTCGCTGCTGCGCCGCTTTTCCAATTGCGGCTCTTTCCCGCTCAATGCCTATGACATTGAGCGGTATGAGTGTCCCAGTTATTTTGTGATTCAGGTGATGCCGGCTTCACCTGAATCACGGAGGCGCTAGCCTTTACTTCGCGCGCAGAAATTCAGCCACTTCCAACAAAATCATTTCGTTGTCATCGGCTTTGTTGGGCAAGCGGCTGCTGGAGAAGGGCAGGTTATTGTCATTGCCCACCACGATGTGTTTAGCGTCAACCACATCCACATTTTCAATCGTGAAGAATGGGAAGGTCAGCACCCCATTGTCCAAAGGCTTGCGTGCCAGCTTGTGAGGGTCGGCAATGTTCATCAGGTCGATGTAGCCGATCTTGCGAACAGGGCCACCCACATTGCTGTCGTTCATTTCAATTTTGTAAACGCGCTTGAATTTGGCCAAATCGTGGAAACAATCGGTGCGCTTTTGATCTGCCGGGCAAGCATGGGCTGCGGTACCTTCGCCGTTATCCCGCTCAATGATCAAGCCGGTGGTGGCGTCGATCATGTTGAAGTCACCGATCGCATGGTGATTGGCTTCGAGCACATATTTCCAGTGGCGACCTGTCCATTTTTCGGAGGCGATATCAAACTCCAATACGCGCAGGTATTGCTTGCCTTCTAAGTTTTCAAACGATTTGACTGACTCATTCCAGACGGGCCCTTCCAGCAGCGGGTAGAGTTTGCGACCGTCTTTCGAAGACGCCATGCCTTCAAATCCTTTGGAGCGGCGAATTTGAAACGGTGTCAAGTCCGCAGGAAAGCCGGGTGTGGTTACTGCAGGGTGATCGGGAGAGCGCACCACTTTGCCATCGACCCAGGTTTCGAATACGGCCAGCACTTTGCCCTTCAGGTCGGCCTTGATCAGGTAGGGGCCAAATTCGTCGCCAATCCACAGATGCTGCCCTACGATTTGAAAGCTCTCGGTGTCAAAGTCTGAGCCTGTCAAGTAACGCTGGGGTGTGCCTTCGTGCACGATTCGAAACGGCACTTTTTTATCAGGATCATGCAAAAACGTGGTGGCCAAACGCGTGAACTGACCCGTTTTGAAATCGATGGTGTAGTGGTTCAGGTACAGCATGAAGTCGGGCGAATTGGCTTTCGAACCGGCACCGTTGTCGGTCAAGACCCAAAAAGATCCATCGCTCATGCGTTGAATGCCAGAGTGACCTTGTAGCGGTTGGCCGTCAAAGGGCAAGAACACGCCGGTTGGACGGCCAGCGGACAAGCCTTCCACGCTGGACATTTTTTCCACGCGCTGACCGGTGGTGAATTTGCCACTGGATTTCAAGTCAACGGGAGCATCGCTCGGTGTCGCCAGTTAAGAGGATGCTGGCAGCACTGCATGACCCGCCAATGTGGCCGGATAAACGGTTTGGGCTTGCGTGACGCTGGCCGCCAGGGCCAAACTCAGCAGGCTGAGCTGCAGGCGAAATGATGGAGACATTGTGAAACCTTCCATTGGAAATGCGAAACCCACACTGGGTCGCTCCGATTCATTCTGGCCTGCGCGAATGACAATTTGATGGAAGAAAAATGTCAGTATTCATTAGCTTTTAATCAAATTTTCACAATCATTGGATAAGTTAGAGACCTTACTTTTGTGCAAGCTGTTGGCGGCCTGCATTTCCTCGCACATGCATTGTTTGAAGCGTTTCTGGGCTGTGATTTTGGTGATCGTGGCCGTCCTGTCCCTGCCGGCTTGTTCTGTGCGGCAGCATCTGTTGCGACAAGCTGTCGATGAACTGTCACAGCAATCTGTTGAAGAAGAGGACATCGGCTTGGCGCGCGAAGCCAGCGCTTTTTATCTCAAAGTTTCTGAAGCCTTGCTGCGTTCTTTGCCACAGCACATGGGTTTGGCCCAATCGGTCACCAGTGGTCTGACCCAATACGCCTACGCATTTTTATCGCTTGAAGCCGACCGGGTTGAATCTCACAATTTACAGCAAGCGCAAGTCTTGCGTGAGCGTGCGGCGCGCATGTTTGAACGCGCCAAGAATCAAGGCATGCGCGCCTTGATGCTCAATGACCCGGGCTTGTCCAAGTCATTGGCGTCTTCTTCCGCCAACACCCCCTTGCCACTGCAGCCCCATGCCATCGGTTTGGCCTATTGGACTGCTGCTGCTTGGGGTGGGCAGATCTCATTGTCGACAGACTCCCCTGAAGTGGTGGCCGATCTGCCTGCGGCTGCGGCCTTGGCGCACAAAGCTTGGCTGGCCAACCCCGCTTATGGCGAAGGTGCATTGGCCAGTTTGATGGGGACTTTGGAATTGGCGCGCCCAGGGGGCTCACGTGAGCGCGCATTGCGCTATTTCGACCAAGCGATTGAAGTCAGCCAGGGCCAAACCCCTGGCCCATGGGTGGCCAAAGCCGAGGGGTGGGCGGTGGACCAGCAAGACCGTCAAGCCTATGAGACCTGGTTGCATCGCGCCATTCAGGTGTCATCAGGTCGACGCGATCTGTCCAGCCAAATCATGCGCGAACGCGCTCAATGGCTTTTGAGCCAAGTCGATACCATTTTTTAAAGGTCAAACTATGTGGACGAATGCCAGTGCCCAGCGCCGGGTGATGATGGTGGGTGCATTGCTGAGTTGTTTGCTGCAGCCATTGGCTTGGGGCGCCGAAAAGCAATTGCGCATTGGCAGCTTGGTGCCCAAAAATTCGGTCTATCACCGCCAGTTGATGGAGCTGGGCGAGGTTTGGAAAAAGGGCCAAGAGGGCGCGCCCAAGTTCAACGTTTTCACGGATGGCACTCAAGGCGGTGAAGCCGAGATGACGCGGCGCATGCGCATAGGCCAACTCCAAGGGGCCTTGCTGTCGGTTGTGGGCTTGCGTGAAATAGAGCCCAGTGTGGCGGCTTTGCAGGCCATGCCCTTGCTCTTCAAAACCTGGGAGGAGGTGGATTATGTGCGCGAAAAAATGCGCCCCGCCATGGAGAAAAAATTCGCTGACAAAGGCTTCGTGGTCTTGTCTTGGGGAGATGCCGGTTGGGTGCGCTTTTTCTCCAAAGAGCCTGCAGTGAGACCGGACGACTACAAAAAGATGAAGTTTTTTGCGTGGGGTGCAGAGGCCGATCAGCAGGCGATCATGAAGAGTTTGGGCTACACCCCGGTTCCTTTGGAGCCGACGGACATCTTGCCTGCCATCCAAACCGGCATGATCACGGTGGTGCCATCGACACCCTATTTTGCTTTGGCCACGCAGATCTACAACACCGCGCCTTACATGTTGGAAATCAACTGGGCACCCATCGTGGGGGCTTTGGTGGTGACTCAAAAGACCTGGGCTGAAATGTCGCCTGAGCTTCAAGCGGCCATGCGAAGCGCCAGCGACAAAGCCGGTGCAGTGATTCGCGCTCAAGCGCGTAAAGAGGTGGATGAAGCGGTGGACGCCATGAAAAAGCGCGGCTTGAAAGTCACCCACCCCACATCAGAGCAAATGCTGGAATGGAATGCGCTGGCGGACAGTTTGTACCCCCGAATTCGGGGCACCATGGTGCCCGCTGACACCTTTGACGAGGTGATGATGCACCTGAAAGCCTACCGCGCTGGACGCACCAAATGAGGGGGACGTTGCTGCAGGTTGGGCGAGGCCTGATGCGCATGGATGCGCTGATCGCTGGAGTCGCATTGGTGGGCATGGCACTGATTCCCATGGTGGAGATGGTGCTGCGGCCTTTGCATGGCCAAGGCATTGAGAACGCTCCCGTTTTGGTGCAACACCTGGGCCTGTGGGTGGCCATGATGGGCGCCGTCTTTGCCCAGCGGCAAGGCCATTTGTCCAGTCTGTCTTTGCCTGTACACAGCCAGCCGCAGCTGAAATCGGTGTTGCGTGTCTTCAGTCAAGCCAGTGGCGCCGTCATCTCGGGTATGTTGTGCATCGCCAGTTGGGATCTGGTGGTCACTGAAATTGATGCCACACAAACTTTGGCTTACGGATTGCCTTTGTGGTGGGTTCAGTTTTTTTTGCCATTGGGTTTTGGCTTGTTGTCGCTTCAATTGGCTTGGCGCAGTGCCTTGACATTGCGTTGGCGTGCGGTCGCGACATGGGTTTGGCCACTGCTGGGCGTGGGTTTGGCTGGGATGGTCGATTTTCAAGAGATCTCCTTGGCGGCAGGGAGTCTGATTTTGGCCGCCATGTTGCTGGCCGGAGCGCCGATTTTTGCCGTGCTGGGCGGTTGGGGGCTGTTGTTGTTAGGCCATGAAGGTTTGCCACTGGCTTCATTGGCTTTGTCGCACTACCAGATCACGGTGAACCCTTCGTTGCCTGCGCTGCCTCTGTTCACTTTGGCCGGATTGGTCTTGGCCCAAACACAAGCTTCGCAGCGCTTGAGCCGTGTCTTCGTCGCGGTCTTGGGTGACGGGCCGCTCGGGACTGTTTTAGCTGTGGCGCTGCTGTGCTCTTGCTTCACTGCTTTGACCGGTGGCAGCGGCGTGACCATTTTGGCGCTGGGCGGTTTGTTGCTGCCCCTGCTCAAGTCGGCAGGATATGCCGAAAACAAAGCCATGGGCTTGGTCACCAGCGCCAGTGCGCTGGGGGTCTTGTTAGCACCTTCTGTGCCTTTGATCATGTACGCCATCTTGGCGAGGGTCCCCATCAACAGCATGTTTTTAGCGGGTGTGCTTCCTGCCCTCGT
>CANFMK010000019.1 GCA_947448325.1 Comamonadaceae bacterium | reverse complement strand
TCAACCTTGAGGTTGGGCAGGCCTTCAATTTCCAAAATGCGGCCAGAAAATTCATTGATCTTGCCGGCTTTGGCAACGGTCAACAAACCTTGCTTGATCGCGTACAAAGGAATCGCGTGCACCAAATCGCGCAGGGTCACGCCCGGCTGCATTTCGCCTTTGAAGCGCACAAGAATAGATTCGGGCATGTCCAAAGGCATCACGCCAGTGGCCGCACCGAAAGCCACCAAACCGGAGCCTGCAGGGAACGAAATGCCGATCGGGAAACGGGTGTGCGAGTCACCGCCGGTGCCGACGGTGTCAGGCAACAGCAAACGGTTCAACCAAGAGTGGATCACGCCGTCACCTGGCCGCAAGGCCACGCCACCACGGTTGCTGATGAAGGCGGGCAGTTCGCGGTGGGTCTTCACGTCCACCGACTTAGGATAAGCGGCGGTGTGGCAGAAGGACTGCATCACCATGTCCGCTGAGAAACCCAAGCAGGCCAAGTCTTTCAGCTCGTCGCGGGTCATCGGGCCGGTGGTGTCTTGCGAGCCAACGGTGGTCATCTTGGGTTCGCAGTAGGTGCCAGGACGCACGCCTTGGCCTTCGGGCAAACCGACCGCGCGACCGACCATTTTTTGGGCCAACGTGAAACCGGCTTTCGTGGTGATTGGGGCGGTGGGCAAGCGGAACACGGTGGAAGCTGGCAAGCCCAGGAATTCCCGTGCTTTGGCAGTCAGGCTGCGACCGATGATCAGGTTGATACGGCCACCAGCGCGCACTTCGTCAAACAGCACGTCGCTCTTGAGTTGGAAGGTGGTCACGGTCTGACCATCGCGCACGATCTTGCCGTCATAAGGCAACACGTCAACCACGTCACCCATGTTCAGCGCGGTCACGTCCACCTCGATGGGCAAGGCGCCGGAGTCTTCTTGGGTATTGAAGAAGATGGGGGCAATTTTGCCGCCCAAAGTCACGCCGCCGAAACGTTTGTTGGGCACAAAAGGAATGTCTTCGCCAAAGCCCCAAATGATGCTGTTGGTGGCGGACTTGCGCGAAGAGCCTGTGCCGACCACGTCGCCCACATAAGAGACCAAATGGCCTTTTTTCTTCAGCTCTTCAATCATGGCCATCGGGCCGCGCTTGCCGTCTTCTTCGGGCTTGAACGGTGCGCCTTCGCGGGTGTTCTTGAGCATCGCCAAGTAGTGCAACGGAATGTCCGGACGGCTCCAGGCATCGGGCGCAGGCGACAAGTCGTCGGTGTTGGTTTCGCCAGGCACTTTGAACACGGTGATGGTGATTTTTTTCTCGACTTCAGGGCGACTGGTGAACCACTCGGCATCGGCCCAGCTTTGCATCACTTCTTTGGCTTTGGCATTGCCGGCCTTGGCTTTTTCGGCCACGTCATTGAAGAAGTCGAACATCAACAGAGTCTTCTTCAACGCTTGCGCGGCCACAGCAGCCACTTCAGCATCATCGAGCAATTCGATCAAAGGATGCACGTTGTAGCCGCCAACCATGGTGCCCAGCAATTCAGTGGCCTTGGCTTTGGAAATCAATGCCACTTTCAGCTCGCCATGGGCCACAGCGGCCAAGAAAGAAGCCTTGACTTTGGCTGCATCGTCCACGCCTGGGGGCACGCGGTGGGTCAACAAGTCCATCAGGAAAGCATCTTCGCCAGCGGGAGGCGCTTTGAGCAATTCAATCAATTCAGCCGTTTGCTTGGCATCGAGGGGCAAGGGCGGGATGCCCAATGCAGCGCGTTCAGCGACATGGTCACGGTAGGCTTTCAACATGGTTTTCTCCAGTCTGTCAAAGTGAAATTGAAAAGGGGTTATCTGCCCATGCCTGTCGTGTCGATCAGGCTGGGCGGGGGGTTCTTGATCATTTCTTGCGCAAAGGCCACCTGATCAGGGTGCGCGCATTCGTCGGCCAATCGGCGGCCCTTCTTTTGGTCCATCAACATGGATTTATTCGCCAACTGCAGCCAGACCGCGCCGGCTTTGGCGTCTTCCAAACGGATCGCACCTGTGGTGGTGCCCACCGCCTTCATGCGGTAACGGAAACCCTTGCCTTGAAGCTGAAAGTATCCGGGCGCAGCGGCATCATGGCTCACCAGCACAGAGGCACCTAACTCACAGGGCATTTTGCCCACATGCACGCGCTGGGCGATCTCCATCAACTCAGCTGACAGCGGCTCATCGTGGGTGACGGCAGTTTTTTTAGGACTTGGAGGGGATTGCGCCCACACCACAGGCATGCACAGTGCAAAGAGCAAGGCACTGAGGGTGGATGTGTTCATGCGTGTGTCCATGGAGGGTGCAGTTCAATGCAACTGAAAATACGTTTTGATTTCAGCAGGCAATACACGCCCTGTATGGTGCGCACGCTCAATGATTTGCCAAAAATACCGGTAACTGGCGCGATCATGCAACTGGCCTTGATGGCTGATGGGTGCCCATTCAGCGGCTTGCGCAGCCAACACAATTTCACACGCCATTTCAATCTCAGCCTCATTGGGGGCCATGGCCTCCAAGATGGGGCGAATTTGCGCCGGGTGAATGCTCCACATGCGGGTGTAGCCAAATTCTTGCGCGGCCCGCGTTGCCGCAGCGCGCATAGCTTGGACGTCATTGAACTCTGGCACCACGCAGTGCGATGGCACTTTGCCGTGGGCATGACAGGCACTGGCAATTTCAAGTTTGGCGCGCACCACCAAGGGGTGGGTGAATTGGCCTAGGGCGCCCATACCGTGCGAGGGAATGGCGCCGCCATGGGCAGAGACAAAGTCCATCACACCAAAAGCCATGGACTGCACACGGGGATGCGCTGCAATTTCAAACGCCCGGTGCACGGCAGCAGGCGATTCGATCAACACGTGCAGCGGCAAGTCATGGGCGCCAGCCTGGATCAAGGCCTGCTCGGCCAACAGCACATCGGCCACCGACTCCACTTTGGGCACCATGATGTGCGCCAGGCGTGAACCCGCTTTCCCGGCTATGTAGGCCATATCGGCTTGAAAACTGGGGTGATCCACAGGGTGCACACGCACGGCCACGCGAGCGTCGGCACCAGCATGCAAGACCAACTCGGTGACCAGGGCAGCATGCTCAGCCTCGCCACCCACGGGGGCACCGTCTTCACAATCCAAACTCACATCAAAAACGCAGGTCCCAAACTCCTGCGTCATCTCGGCTTGCAGTTGCAAGCTTTTGCGCATACGCACTTCGACACCGCTGTAATGGTCGCAAACAGGGAGTAAGACACCCGAGGCTTGCGCACCCAGCAGCACGTCACGCGGATGGAGCAAAGAGCCCCCCACGCGGTCAGAGGCGGGAAGATCTTTGCTCATCGTGAGGGGATCGTTCACTGAAAGTGATCAGATCAAGTGGGCCACGCCCGCTTGCTCGTCGGTCAACTCTTTCAGAGTCTTGTCAATGCAGCCTTGGCTGAAAGCATCGATTTCCAGACCTTCAACGACTTTGTATTCGCCGTTTTCGCAGGTCACTGGGAAGCCGAACATGACATCTTTAGGAATGCCGTACCAACCTTGTGAAGGGATACCCATGGTGACCCACTTGCCGTTCGTGCCCAGGGCCCAGTCGCGCATGTGGTCGATGGCAGCGTTGGCAGCGGAAGCTGCCGAAGACAAGCCACGCGCCTCAATGATGGCAGCGCCGCGCTTGCCCACGGTGGGCAAGAACACGTTAGCGTTCCACTCTTGGTCGTTGATCATGGCTTTGACCGACTCGCCCTGGATGGTGGCGAAACGGTAGTCGGCGTACATGGTGGGCGAGTGGTTGCCCCAGACACACAGTTTTTCGATGTCGGCCACGGCCTTGCCGGTCTTGGCAGCGATTTGCGAAGCAGCGCGGTTGTGGTCCAAACGCAGCATGGCGGTGAAGTTGCCGGGCTTGAGATCAGGCGCAGCTTTCATGGCGATGTAGGCGTTGGTGTTGGCGGGGTTGCCGACCACCAAGACCTTGACGTTGCGCGAAGCCACCGCATTCAAAGCCTTGCCTTGCGCCGTGAAGATGGCGCCGTTGATGGCGAGCAATTCAGCGCGCTCCATGCCTGGGCCGCGTGGACGTGAGCCGACCAACAAGGCGTAATCGGCGTCTTTGAAAGCGGTCATAGGATCGCCATGAGCCTCCATACCCACCAACAAGGGGAATGCGCAGTCTTCCAGTTCCATCATCACGCCCTTGAGCGCTTTTTGCGGGCCTTCGACGGGCACTTCCAGCAACTGCAAGATGACAGGCTGGTCTTTGCCCAGCATTTCGCCCGAAGCGATGCGGAACAACAATGCGTATCCAATTTGGCCAGCAGCGCCGGTGACGGCAACGCGAACAGGTTTTTTGCTCATGGTGTGAACTCCAGAAGTGTTGTGAAAGAGGTATCGCAGCCCCCAACCGGCACACGGCCAGCAAAGCTGTCCGGCAAGCCGGCTCGAAGCGCATCGGTAAAACCAGCGCGTACTGCAAACAGCTTGCGAGTGTACCCTCGAAAACCCTGATTCGTCAATCTGTCTTATGTCTTATATAAGATATGATGCACTCTTTCTGTTTCGCCACATTTCGCATGTCGCCGCGCATGAGTTGCCGCCCCTGCAGCCTTCAAAATGAACAACACCGCCCAACCCCATGAGCTCCATGCCGGCCCTTCAGAGGTCTTAGCGCCCACACCCGCGTTCAGCCCGCTGTACCAGCAAATCAAAGGGCTGATTTTGCAAGGCTTGCAGTCAGGCGAGTGGAAGCCAGGCGAAGTGATCCCCAGTGAAATCGAATTGGCTGCCCGCTACCGCGTCAGCCAAGGGACCGTGCGCAAAGCGATTGATGAATTGGCTGGCGACCATTTGCTGGTGCGCAGACAGGGCAAGGGGACTTTTGTGGCCACCCATGCTGAGCACCATGTGCAGTACCGTTTTTTGAAACTGCAACCTGACAATGGCGACCTGAACAGCGAAGGCCCGGCACAACGCGAAATCATCGACTGCAAGCGCCTGCGCGCCAGCGCGGAAGTAGCCCGGGCATTGGCCCTGAGGACCGGCGATGCGGTTTTGCAAGTCAGACGTGTTCTTTCGTTTTCAGGAAATCCCACCATCTTGGAGGACCTGTGGTTGCCGGGCAATCCCTTCAAAGGTTTGACTGCCGACCATTTGGCCGAGTACCACGGCCCCATGTACGCCTTGTTTGAAACCGACTTTGGCGTGCGCATGGTGCGGGCCGAAGAAAAAATCCGCGCCGTGTTGCCCGACGAGACGCAATGCCAGTTGCTGCAGGTCGCCTCAGGGACTCCCCTTTTAAGTGTTGAACGCGTGGCCTACACCTACAACGACACGCCCATGGAGTTGCGCAGGGGCCTGTACCGCACGCAAACACACCACTATCACAACAAATTGAGCTGATCAGGACTGGATTTTTAAATTAAAGCTCTTTGCTTGAAATGCTCACGTCAGTTTGCTGCGTTGCAATAGAATCCGATGGTTTGTCTCTGGTTACCGCCTCGTTACTACAGGAAAAAATATGACTGAACTCGCCCGCAAGCGGCCTGAATTTCGCAATATCAATGCACTGACCGACCTGCCCACTTACCGTTTGCCGCCCGCTGGCTGGGTCTCCATCTTGCACCGCATCAGTGGTTTGTTGATGTTTGCTTTGATGCCTTTCATCATTTGGATGTTCGACAACTCCATCACCTCTGAGATCTCTTTCGCCAAATTCACCGCCGTTTTCAATGTCGGCTGCAGTTTCGTGCCCGGCTGGATGATGAAGCTGGTCGTTCTGGCTCTGATTTGGGCCTATTTGCACCACTTTATTGCAGGCCTGCGTCACCTGTACATGGATGTGAACCATGCGGTGAGCAAAGAGTTCGGCAAGTCTTCAGCCCTGGTCACCTTGAGCCTGAGCCTGGGACTGACGGTCGTTTTGGGTGCCAAGTTGTTTGGTCTGTACTAATCTCGCATAAGGAAAAAGACCTATGTCATCCGTCAACTACGGCTCCAAACGCATCGTCACCGGTGCTGGTTATGGCTTTCGCGACTGGCTGGCCCAGCGCATCACAGGCGCTTTGATGGCGCTGTTCACCGTCATTTTGCTGGCGCAAGTCATCTTTACATCGGGCCCCATTGGCTACGAGCAATGGGCTGGCATTTTTGCCGCCCAATGGATGAAGGTACTGACCTTCACCGTGATTTTGGCTTTGCTCTACCACGTGTGGGTGGGTGTGCGCGATATCTGGATGGACTACATCAAACCTGTCGGTGTGCGTCTGGTCTTGCACGTGGCCTCCATCGTCTGGTTGGTCGGCTGTGCCGGTTGGGCCATCCAAGTGCTATGGCGCTTTTAAACGCAGCGTCTATCGCATCGTCCCTGTTTCAATTCAATATTCACCATGACATATTCCAAAGACAAGATCGCCAAGCGTAAATTTGACGTGGTCATCGTGGGCGCCGGCGGCTCCGGCATGCGCGCCTCATTGCAACTGGCGCGTGCAGGCCTGAATGTGGCCGTGCTCTCCAAAGTGTTCCCCACCCGCTCGCACACCGTGGCGGCGCAAGGCGGCATCGGCGCGTCCCTGGGCAACATGAACGAAGACAACTGGCATTACCACTTTTATGACACCGTCAAAGGCTCCGACTGGCTCGGCGACCAAGACGCGATTGAATTCATGTGCCGTGAAGCGCCCAAAGTCGTGTACGACTTGGAGCACATGGGCATGCCTTTCGACCGCAACCCGGACGGCACGATTTACCAGCGCCCCTTCGGCGGCCACACCGCCAACTACGGCGAAAAAGCGGTGGAGCGCGCTTGCGCGGCCGCTGACCGCACCGGGCACGCCATGCTGCACACCCTGTACCAGCAAAACGTGGCTGCGAAGACCACTTTCTTTGTGGAGTGGATGGCGCTCGATTTGATCCGCGACGCTGACGGCGACGTGGTCGGTGTGACAGCCTTGGAAATGGAAACTGGCGAGCTGTACATGCTGGAAGCCAAAACCACCATGCTGGCCACGGGTGGCGCAGGCCGTATTTTTGCCGCTTCGACCAACGCCTTTATCAACACCGGTGACGGCTTGGGCATGGCCGCTCGCGCCGGCCTGGCGCTCGAAGACATGGAGTTTTGGCAATTCCACCCCACCGGCGTGGCCGGTGCCGGCGTGCTGCTGACCGAAGGCTGCCGCGGCGAGGGCGCGATCTTGCGCAACAGCAACGGTGAGCGCTTCATGGAGCGTTACGCCCCCGCTTACAAAGACTTGGCGCCACGCGACTATGTGTCGCGCTGCATGGACCAAGAGATCAAAGAAGGTCGCGGTTGCGGTCCCAACAAGGACTACATCAACCTGGACATGACCCACCTGGGCGCCGAAACCATCATGAAGCGTCTGCCTTCGGTGTTCGAAATTGGCCACAACTTTGCCAACGTCGACATCACCAAAGAGCCTATCCCTGTGATCCCGACCATCCACTACCAAATGGGCGGTATTCCCACCAACATCAATGGCCAAGTGGTCACGCAAGACGCCAATAACAACAGCGTGGTGGTGAACGGTTTGTACGCCGTGGGTGAATGCTCATGCGTGTCGGTGCACGGCGCCAACCGCTTGGGCACCAACTCCTTGCTGGATTTGCTGGTGTTCGGCCGCGCTGCCGGCAACCACATCGTGGACTTCCACAGCAAAGTCAAAACACACAAGCCACTGCCTGAAAACGCCGCCGACTTGTCGCTTGAGCGCCTGAATCGCCTGGAAACAGCCACCGATGGCGAGTACGCCCAGGACGTGGCCAACGACATCCGCGACGCGATGCAGCAGCACGCCAGCGTGTTCCGCACCCAAGCCATGATGGACGAGGGTGTGGTCGAAATCGCCAAGCTGCGTGACCGTGTCAGCAACATCGGTTTGAAAGACAAATCCAAGGTCTTCAACACCGCGCGCATCGAAGCGCTGGAAGTGGAAAACCTGATCGAAGCTGCGCAAGCGACCATTGTTTCGGCCGCCGCCCGCAAAGAAAGCCGTGGCGCGCACACCGTGAACGACTACGGCGACACGCCCGAGCACCCGAACGGTCGCAATGACCAAGACTGGCACAAGCACACCCTGTGGCACAAAGAAGGCAATGCGCTCACTTACAAGCCGGTGCAAATGAAGCCATTGACCGTCGAGAGCATCAAGCTCCAAACCCGTACTTTCTGATCAGGCCAGCACCATGACAAAACGCACGTTCCAAATCTACCGTTACAACCCCGACGTTGACACCAAGCCCTACATGCAGACCATCGAGGTCGAATTGGATGGTCATGAGCGCATGCTCTTGGACGCTTTGATGAAACTCAAAGCGGTGGACCCCTCGATTTCGTTCCGCCGCTCCTGCCGTGAAGGCGTGTGTGGCTCGGATGCCATGAACATCAACGGCAAAAACGGTCTGGCCTGCTTGACCAATATGAACACGCTCAAGGGCACCATCGTGCTCAAGCCGCTGCCCGGACTGCCGGTGGTGCGCGACGTGATCGTGGACATGACCCAGTTCTTCAAGCAATACCACTCGATCAAGCCTTATTTGGTCAACGACAGCCAGCCGCCCGAAAAAGAGCGCCTGCAGTCGCCCGAAGAGCGCGACGAATTGAACGGTTTGTACGAGTGCATCTTGTGCGCCAGCTGTTCCACCAGCTGCCCCTCGTTCTGGTGGAATCCTGACAAGTTCGTCGGCCCTGCGGGCTTGCTGCAAGCCTACCGCTTCATTGCCGACAGCCGCGACCAAGACACTGCGGGCCGTTTGGACAATTTGGAAGACCCCTACCGCCTGTTCCGTTGCCACACCATCATGAACTGCGTCGATGTCTGCCCCAAGGGTTTGAACCCCACCAAGGCCATCGGCAAGATCAAAGAAATGATGGTTCGCCGCGCCGTTTAAGCCTTCGACCGTGCTGGATTCCCCTTACATCGTGGGCGACGCCCAACTCGACGGCCTGGACGCCCAGGCCCCGTTGAGTGAACGCGCCTTGAGCAAGCTGCGCTGGCGCACCCGCCGCGGTTTGCTGGAAAACGATTTGTTCATCGAACGGTTTTTCACCCGGCACGAATCTCGCTTAACCGTCGGACACGCACGTGGCATTTATGTTTTGATGGATTTAGCCGATAACGATCTGATGGATTTGTTTTTACAGCGCAAAACCTTGCCAGCTGAGATTGCAAGCCCTGAGGTGCGTGAAGTTTTGGACATGCTGCTGGCCTGAAGAACAGACCAGGGCCATTTAGAAATCATTTTTGAGGAAAAGAAACCATGAAACTTGCTGACAACAAAGCCACCCTGTCGTTCAGTAACGGCAGCCCCAGCGTGGACATGCCTGTATACCAAGGCAATATTGGGCCGGATGTGATCGACATCCGTAAGTTGTACGCCCAAACCGGCATGTTCACTTACGACCCAGGTTTCTTGTCTACCGCCTCTTGCCAGTCGGCCATCACCTACATCGATGGCGACAAGGGCGAATTGCTGTACCGCGGGTACCCCATTGAGCAGTTGGCCAACAGCATCGACTACTTGGACACGTGCCACCTCTTGCTCAAGGGCGAGTTACCCAACGCCAAGGAAAGCCAAGACTTTCACAAACTGGTGAACAACCACACCATGGTGAACGAGCAGATGCAGTTTTTCCTGCGTGGCTTTCGCCGTGACGCGCACCCCATGGCCGTTTTGACCGGTCTGGTGGGCGCTTTGTCGGCCTTCTACCACGACAGCACCGACATCAACAACCCGGAGCACCGCGAAATCGCTGCGATTCGTTTGATCGCCAAAATGCCCACGCTGGTCGCCATGGCCTACAAATACGGCGTCGGTCAGCCCTATATGTACCCGCAGAACAATCTGTCCTACTCGGGCAACTTCCTGCGCATGATGTTTGGCACCCCTTGCGAAGAGTATGTGGTCAATCCGGTGCTGGAACGCGCCATGGACCGCATCTTCACGCTGCACGCAGACCACGAACAAAACGCTTCGACCTCCACCGTGCGTTTGTGCGGTTCGTCGGGCACCAACCCGTTTGCTGCGATCGCTGCAGGCGTGGCTTGCCTGTGGGGTCCGGCCCACGGCGGCGCCAACGAAGCCTGCTTGAACATGCTGGGCGACATCCAAAAAATGGGTGGCATCGCCAAGGTGGGTGAATTCATGAACCAGGTGAAAGACAAAAACTCCAGCGTCAAGCTGATGGGTTTTGGTCACCGTGTCTACAAAAACTACGACCCGCGCGCCAAATTGATGCAAGAAACTTGCAACGAAGTGCTGTCCGAAATGGGCCTGGAAAACGACCCGCTGTTCAAACTGGCCAAAGAAGTCGAAAAAATTGCTTTGGAAGACGACTACTTCGTCAGCCGCAAGCTCTACCCCAACGTCGACTTCTACTCCGGCATCGTGCAACGCGCCATCGGCATCCCTGTGAACTTGTTCACCGGCGTGTTCGCTTTGGCTCGCACCGTGGGCTGGATCGCGCAATTGAACGAAATGATCGGCGACCCCGAGTACAAAATCGGCCGTCCACGTCAGTTGTTCACCGGCTCCCCACGCCGCGACGTCCCCGCTCACCGCGGTTAAGTCACCTGCGCGGCACCACAGCTGCCAGGTACCTGAAAAGCCCGCCCCGTGCGGGCTTTTCCTTTTCAAGAGCGCATAAAATGCAAGGCTTCCGAAGGAAACCCCATGGCACGCACGCTTTACGACAAGATCTGGGACGAACACGTCGTCCACACCGAAGAAGACGGCACCTCGGTGCTCTACATTGATCGGCATCTGGTGCACGAAGTCACCAGCCCGCAAGCCTTTGAAGGCCTGCGCCAAGCCGGTCGCAAAGTCTGGCGTGTCAGCTCCATCGTGGCCACCGCCGACCACAACACCCCCACCACTGGTTGGGAGTTGGGCTATGACGGCATCACCGACCCGATCAGCAAAGAACAAATCACCACGCTGGACAGCAACATGGCCGAGTTCGGCTCGGCAGCGTTCTTCCCCTTCATGTCCAAGCGCCAAGGCATCGTGCACGTGATTGGCCCTGAAAACGGCGCCACCCTGCCCGGCATGACCGTGGTGTGCGGCGATTCGCACACCTCCACCCATGGCGCTTTTGGTGCATTGGCGCACGGTATTGGAACCAGCGAAGTGGAGCATGTGATGGCCACTCAGACCCTGCTGGCCAAAAAGGCCAAGAACATGCTGATCAAGGTCGAAGGTCAAGCCGCCAAAGGCGTCACGGCCAAAGACATCGTGCTGGCCATCATTGGCAAGATCGGCACCGCTGGCGGCACCGGCTACACCATTGAATTTGGCGGCTCGGCGATTCGCGCCCTGTCCATGGAAGGCCGCATGACCCTGTGCAACATGGCCATTGAAGGCGGCGCTCGTGCGGGCTTGGTGGCGGTGGACGACAAAACCATCGACTATGTCAAAGGCCGTTTGCTCTCCCCCACCGGCGTCGAGTGGGACCACGCCGTGGCGTACTGGAAGACCTTGCAATCCGATGCCGGCGCGCATTTTGATGCGGTGGTGGAACTCGACGCTGCTCACATCTTGCCGCAAGTCACCTGGGGCACCTCTCCTGAAATGGTGCTCGGCATTGACGGTCTGGTGCCCGACCCCGACAAAGAAAAAGACGCCAACAAGCGCAGCGCCATCGAACGCGCATTGACGTACATGAATCTGCAACCCGGCAAGGCGCTGAACGACTTGTTTGTGGACAAGGTCTTCATTGGCTCGTGCACCAACAGCCGCATCGAAGACATGCGCGAAGCCGCTGCCGTGGTGAAAAAACTGGGCCAAAAAGTGGCCAAGAACATCAAACTGGCCATGGTGGTTCCTGGTTCAGGACTGGTCAAAGAACAAGCCGAGCGCGAAGGTCTGCATGAGATTTTCAAGGCCGCAGGCTTTGAGTGGCGCGAACCCGGCTGCTCCATGTGCTTGGCCATGAACGCCGACCGCCTGGAGCCCGGGGAGCGCTGTGCTTCGACCAGCAACCGCAACTTCGAAGGCCGCCAAGGCGCGGGCGGTCGCACCCACTTGGTCAGCCCGGCCATGGCCGCTGCCGCAGCCATCCACGGTCACTTTGTCGACGTGCGTAAATTCGCCTGATCGGAGCCCACACCATGCAAAAATTCACCGTGCACAAAGGCCTTGTGGCCCCGATGGACCGCGAGAACGTCGACACCGACGCCATCATTCCCAAGCAATTTCTCAAGTCGATCCGCAAGACCGGCTTTGGTCCCAACCTGTTTGACGAGTGGCGCTATCTGGACGCCGGCGAGCCCGGTCAAGACCCGGCCAGCCGCAAACCGAACCCCGATTTTGTGCTGAACCAACCACGTTACCAAGGCGCCTCGGTGCTCTTGGCGCGCAAGAACTTTGGCTGCGGCTCTTCGCGCGAACATGCGCCTTGGGCGATCGACCAATACGGCTTTCGCTGCGTGATCGCGCCCAGCTTTGCCGACATCTTTTTCAACAACTGCTTCAAGAACGGCTTGCTGCCGATCGTGTTGCCTGAAGCCGCCGTCGCCAAATTGTTCGACGAAGTGTTCGCCTTTCCAGGCTACCAACTGACCATCGACTTGGAACGCCAAGTGGTGGTGCGCGCTCAAGGCGAAGAGATTCCTTTTGAGGTTCAAGCCTTTCGCAAATATTGCTTGATCAATGGCCTGGACGACATCGGTCTGACCTTGCGTCATGCCGACAAAATCAAAGTTTTTGAGGCCGAACGCCTGGCCACCAAACCTTGGCTGGCGCACACCGCCACCTCGGCTTAACACCCACTGTCCCTGGAATCTCCCATGAAAATCGCAGTCCTCCCCGGTGATGGCATCGGCACCGAAATCGTCGCTGAAGCGGTCAAAGTCCTGAACGTTTTGGACTTGAAGTTCGAGATGGAAACCGCCCTGGTCGGCGGCGCCGCCTACGACGCCCATGGTCACCCGCTGCCCGAGTCCACCCTCAAGCTGGCCATGCAGTCGGACGCCGTGCTGTTTGGCGCGGTCGGTGACTGGAAATACGACACGCTGGACCGCCCGCTGCGCCCCGAGCAAGCGATTTTGGGTCTGCGCAAAAACATGGGCCTTTTTGCCAACTTTCGCCCAGCGATTTGCTATGAGCAATTGGTCGGTGCTTCGAGCTTGAAGCCCGAGCTGATTTCAGGTCTGGATATTTTGATCATTCGCGAGCTGACCGGCGACATTTACTTTGGCCAGCCGCGTGGCCGCCGCATCGCCACCGACGGTCACTTCCCCGGTGCCGAAGAAGCCTTTGACACCATGCGCTACAGCAAGCCCGAGATCGAGCGCATCGCCCATGTGGCCTTCCAGGCCGCACGCAAACGCAAGGCCGCAGGCAAAGAGGGCCGTGTGACCAGCGTGGACAAAGCCAACGTGCTGGAAACCTTCCAGTTCTGGAAAGATGTGGTGAGCGAAGTCGGCAAAGCGTACCCCGACATCGCCTTGGACCACATGTACGTGGACAACGCCGCCATGCAATTGGTCAAAGAGCCCAAGCGCTTTGATGTGGTGGTGACAGGCAATATGTTTGGCGACATCTTGAGTGATGAAGCCTCCATGCTCACCGGCTCGATCGGCATGCTGCCCTCGGCCAGTCTGAACACGAAAAACCAAGGCCTGTACGAGCCCAGCCACGGCAGCGCACCGGACATCGCGGGCAAAGGCATTGCCAACCCGCTGGCCACCATCTTGTCGGCCGCAATGATGCTGCGTTTCAGCTTGAACCAAGAGGCTGCCGCCCAACGCATCGAAGCCGCGGTGCAAAAAGTGCTGGGTCAAGGCCTGCGCACCAGCGACATTTACAGCGCTGGCACCACCCAGGTCAGCACCGCGCAAATGGGTGACGCGGTGGTGAAAGCGCTAGGCTGAAAATCAAGAGGATGCTGTCAGGCTCCGATCAGGCAGCATCTATTACAATGTTGCACATGTTTCACGCCCACTGGTTCTCTCTGAACATCGCTGCTGCCACACATGCGGCGCAGGGTGCGCGTGCATTCTCCACAAAAACCACGACCATTAAGGGCTGAACGGCTCTGGTTCGTCGTGTGCCCTCCCCGGCCAGACGAGCCGGGTGAACAGTCTGGTCTGCCACTGTTTGTTAAATTGAAAGGGCGTTGAAATGAGCAAGTTAGTAGGTTTGGTCGGCTGGCGCGGCATGGTCGGCTCGGTTCTGATGGACCGCATGATTCAGGAAAAAGACTTTGACCTGATCGAGCCCTTGTTCTTCTCCACATCCAACGCCGGCGGCAAAGCCCCTGCGATGGCCAAGAACGAAACCACGCTGCAAGACGCTTTCAACATCGATCAGCTCAAGCGCTGCGACATCGTCATCACCGCCCAAGGCGGCGACTACACCAGTGAAGTCTTTCCCAAGCTGCGCGCTGCCGGCTGGAAGGGCCACTGGATCGACGCTGCGTCGACGCTGCGCATGGAAAAAGACGCGGTGATCATTCTCGATCCGGTCAACATGCCGGTGATTCAAAACGCCCTGGCCCACGGTGGCAACAACTGGGTGGGCGGCAACTGCACCGTCTCGTGCATGTTGATGGGCGTGGGCGCCCTGTACAAGGCCGGGTTGGTTGAATGGATGAGCACCCAAACTTACCAAGCCGCTTCAGGCGGCGGTGCACAACACATGCGCGAGTTGCTGACGCAATACGGCACACTGAATGCCGAAGTCAAAGCCCTGCTGGACGACCCCAAGAGCGCTATTTTGGAAATCGACCGCATGGTGGTCGCCAAGCAACGCTCCCTGACCGCTTCTGAGACCGCCAACTTTGGCGTACCGCTGGGTGGCTCGCTGATCCCGTGGATCGACAAAGATCTCGGCAATGGCATGTCCAAAGAGGAGTGGAAAGGCATGGCCGAGACCAACAAGATTTTGGGCATGGGTGAAGGCTTCAACTCTGCCGCCATTCCAGTGGATGGTTTTTGCGTGCGCGTGGGCGCGATGCGCTGCCACAGCCAAGCTTTGACTTTCAAGCTGAAAAAAGACGTGCCTGTGGCCGACATCGAAGCCATGATCGCCGCCGACAATGCCTGGGCCAAAGTGGTGCCGAACACGCGTGAAGCCACGATCCGTGACTTGACCCCCGTGGCCGTGACCGGCACCATGACCATTCCCGTGGGCCGCATCCGCAAACTGGCCATGGGGCCTGAGTACGTCGGCGCCTTCACCATTGGTGACCAGTTGCTGTGGGGCGCAGCCGAACCGCTGCGCCGCATGCTGCGCATTTTGTTGGACGCTTGAGCGTGCCATCGCCAGGCAGTGACTTGGGCTGAAGAATGCACGCATTGAATCGAATCTCGCAGATCTTCTGCGCTTGCAGCATGGCCCTGGCCTTGAGCTGGGCCGCGCCCATGGTGTTTGCACAAGGCGCCATCGCACCTGCACCAGCGAGTTCACAAGGAAGTACACAAGCCCCCTTGCTCAGTTCAGGCAAAGTGGCATCAGGCCGGGTGACGGAGCCTGCCAGCGAGCCGGTCACGACTGCACCCGCCCCCGGGGCAACGCCCTCAGCTGGCACCGCCTCCACAGCGGCCTCTGCACCCTCTGGCCTGCCTGGTCCAACAGTCACCGAAACCGTGGCTGAAACTCCGGCACCTGCAACGATGACGGCGACCACTGTCGAAACGACATCATCCACGCAGCTGGCACAAGCGCTCGACATCATGGAGCCGGTTTTCAGCAATCCAGTCACCGGGGTCGCTATTTTTCTGGCCTTGCTGTGGGTCTTGGCTGTGCTGGTGTACCGCCGCCACCAACGAGCCGATGCGCCAGCCTCGAATCCAGCCCACATGGATGGGGCGTCTGAAGCGCATGCGCACACCGAACCCCAAGATTCTTTGGTGTTGCCACGGGGTCTGCAAGCCGAGATCATGGCCCTCGATTTGGAGTTAGGACCCTCTGAGCCTCTGCCTCACACCACGCCCGCGGCTGTGATGCCCCAGTCGGCACCGCCCAGTGGTGCAGATCTGAACTTGCGCAAACTCCAATGGGCACAGCAACTGTTGGCGGCCGGTGACAACGAGTTGGCTCGCATTCTGTTGACTTCAGTGGCTGAATCACTGCAGGCTCAATTGCTGCAGCGAGATGCCCCATTCAAAGGACCACACCCGTGAGAGTGGCCATGGGCGTTTGCTTCCATGGCAGCGCTTACCAGGGCTGGCAAAGCCAAAGCTCAGGCCAAACGGTGCAAGACAAATTGGAAAAAGCGCTGGCCCAGTTCAGCACCCACAAAATCTCCACCCTGTGCGCGGGCCGCACCGATGCCGGTGTGCACGGCCTGATGCAGGTGATTCACTTTGACACCGAACTGGTGCGCGACCTCGCCTCTTGGGTGCGCGGTACCAACCGCTACCTGCCCAATGACATTGCCATTCAATGGGCGCGCGAAGTACCGCCCAGCTTTCACTGCCGAGGCAGTGCTGTGGCGCGGCGCTATACCTACATCGTTTTGGAGTCACCGGTTCGGCCCAGCCTGGAGTCGGGCCGGGTCGGCTGGGTGTACCGCCCACTGAACCTGCACGCCATGCAGGCGGCGGCGGCGCACCTGTTGGGCGAGCACGACTTCAGCTCGTTTCGCGCCAGCAGTTGCCAAGCGCTGTCCCCCGTCAAGCGCCTGACGCAGATCGACATTCACCCGCACGGCCCCTACTGGCGCTTCGAATTTGAGGGCAATGCATTCTTGCACCACATGATCCGCAACATCATGGGTTGCCTGGTGACGATTGGCCAAGGCTTTGAGAGTCCCGAATGGATGCGCGAAGTATTGCATGCGCGTAGCCGCAAAGCCGCAGCGCCGACCTTCTCCCCAGACGGTCTGTATTTCAAAGGCCCGGTGTACGATGCGCATTGGGGCTTGCCCGAGGCCACGCCCGCATTCGATTGGTTGCCATGAACACCTTGCCTTCAATCCTCCATCGCACTCGCATCAAAATGTGCGGCTTCACACGTGAGGCTGACGTGCTGGCCGCCGCCGCGCTGGGTGTCGACGCTATAGGGCTGAATCTTTACCCGCCCAGCCCACGCAGCGTGAGCATCGAGCGCGCAGCCGAGTTGGCCCGCTTGATGCCTGCCTTTGTGCTTCCGGTGCTTTTGTTTGTCAACGACACCGCCGAACGCATTGAAGCAGCATGCGCTGCAGTGCCCGGCGCTTGGCTGCAATTTCACGGCGACGAATCTGCCGAGTTTTGCGCAAGCATGACGCAGCGCACTGGCCGCCCCCACCTGAAAGCGGCCCGAATCCCCTTGTCTGAGGCTGCCCATTTCGACTTGTTAGAATTTGGCACTCAACACCGCGCTGCACACGCCCTCTTGCTCGACGCCCATGTCGACGGATACGGCGGCGGCGGAAAAACATTCAATTGGTCACTCCTGCCACCAAACGTCAATGCTCACCTCGTTTTGTCTGGTGGACTCACACCTGCAAACGTGGGCGATGGCATGCGTGCGCTGCGCACGCACGGCCTGTCTCTGGCCGTTGACGTGAGCTCGGGCATCGAAGCAGGCAAGGGCCTGAAAGATGCCACCAAAATGCAGCAGTTTGTCGCCGCCGTGCGCGCCGCCGACAACGCCATCTGAATCTTTTTTCCAAGGTCACCATGTACGAATACCACCAGCCCGATGCCAAAGGGCATTTCGGCATTTATGGCGGCAGTTTTGTCAGCGAAACCCTGACGCACGCCATCAACGAGCTCAAAGCCGCTTACGCCAAATACCAGCACGATCCGGACTTCATCGCCGAGTTCAAGTCCGAGTTAGCGCATTTTGTCGGTCGCCCCTCACCCGTCTACCACGCGGCCCGCATGAGCCGCGAAATGGGCGGCGCGCAGATTTTCTTGAAACGAGAAGACCTGAACCACACCGGCGCGCACAAGATCAACAACACCATCGGCCAAGCCATGCTCGCCAAGCGCATGGGCAAGCCGCGCATCATTGCCGAAACCGGCGCCGGCCAACACGGCGTGGCGACCGCCACCATCTGCGCCCGTTACGGGCTGGAATGCGTGGTTTACATGGGCGCCGAAGATGTGAAGCGCCAAAGCCCCAATGTGTACCGCATGAAGCTTTTGGGCGCGACCGTGGTGCCTGTTGAATCGGGCAGCAAAACCCTGAAAGACGCCCTTAACGAAGCCATGCGCGACTGGGTGGCGAACGTGGACAACACCTTCTACATCATTGGCACGGTGGCCGGCCCACACCCTTACCCGATGATGGTGCGTGACTTCCAAAGCGTGATCGGCGAAGAGTGCCTGACGCAAATGCCCGAGATGTTCAAAAGCCTGAAAATGGCCGAGACGCAACCCGATGCCGTCCTTGCCTGCGTGGGCGGCGGAAGCAACGCCATGGGCATCTTCTACCCCTACATCCAACACGAACACACCCGCCTCATTGGCGTGGAGGCTGCCGGCGAAGGCCTGGACACCGACAAGCACTCGGCCTCTTTGCAGCTGGGCAGCCCGGGCGTATTGCATGGCAACCGCACGTATATTTTGCAGGACGACAACGGCCAGATCACTGAAACACACAGCATCAGCGCCGGCTTGGACTACCCTGGCGTGGGCCCGGAGCATGCATTTTTGAAAGACATTGGCCGCGCCGAATACGTGGGCATCACCGACAAAGAAGCGCTCGAAGCCTTTCATTACCTGTGCCGCACCGAAGGCATCATCCCGGCGCTGGAATCCAGCCACGCCATTGCTTACGCCATGAAGTTGGCCAAAACCATGCGTACCGATCAAAGCATTTTGGTCAACCTGTCTGGCCGTGGTGACAAAGACATTGGCACCGTGGCCGATTTGTCCAACGCCGACTTTTATTGCCGGCCCAGCTGCCAAGGCCAATCGGTCAAAGGCGGCGAGCAAACCATTCAGGTGCACAAATGAGCCGTATCGACGCCACTCTGGCCGCCCTCAAGGCCCAAGGCCGCAAAGCCTTGATCCCATACGTCACCGCCGGCTACCCCTTTGCCGATGTCACCCCCGAGTTGATCCACAGCATGGTCGGCGCGGGCGCCGACATCATCGAGTTGGGCGTGCCGTTTTCTGATCCATCGGCCGATGGCCCTGTGATCCAAAAAGCCGGCGACAAAGCCTTGGCTTTTGGCATTGGCACTGCGCAAGTGCTGGACATGGTGCGTCAATTTCGTCGGACTAATTCCAACACGCCTGTGGTGCTGATGGGCTACGCCAATCCGGTGGAGCGCTACGACCTCAAGCACGGCGCAGACAGCTTCATCCGTGACGCATCAGCAGCCGGCGTGGACGGTGTGTTGATCGTCGACTACCCGCCCGAAGAATGTGTGGAGTTTGCCGCCAAGCTGCGCGCCCACCAAATGGACTTGATCTTTTTACTGGCCCCCACCAGCACCGATGCGCGCATGCAGCAGGTGGCCCAGGTGGCCAGCGGCTACGTTTACTACGTCTCGCTCAAAGGCGTGACCGGTTCGGGCGCTTTGGACACTGATGCGGTCGAGGCCATGCTGCCGCGCATTCGCCAGCATGTGCACATTCCTGTGGGGGTGGGCTTTGGCATTCGCGACGCGGCCACCGCGCAAACCATTGGTCGCGTGGCTGACGCAGTGGTGATTGGCAGCAAAATCATCCAATTGATCGAAAATGCGCCGCGCGACCAAGTCGGGCCGGTGACGGCCGAGTTTTTGCGCGGCATCCGCAGCGCGCTGGACGCATAATCCACCTGTACGAAACCAGCAAACCGCAGCGCGGTTTGCGCTGTAGGAGAACACCATGAGCTGGCTTGAAAAACTACTGCCTCCGAAAATTTTGCACACCGACCCGGCCGACCGCCGCAGCGTGCCTGAAGGCCTCTGGATCAAGTGCCCCAGCTGTGAAACGGTGCTCTACAACACCGATTTGGAGCAAAACCAAAACGTCTGCCCCAACTGCGGTCACCACCACCGCATTGGCGCGCGGGCAAGGCTGAACGCGTTTTTGGACGGCGAAGGCCGCTACGAAATCGGCCAAGAAGTGGTGCCAGTCGACGCCTTGAAATTCAAAGACAGCCGCAAATACCCCGAGCGCATCAAAGAGGCCATGGCCAACACCGGCGAGACCGATGCCTTGGTGGTCATGGGCGGCTCGGTGCACAGCATCAATTTGGTCGCCGCGTGTTTTGAATTCGACTTCATGGGCGGCAGCATGGGCTCGGTCGTGGGCGAGCGCTTTGTGCGCGGCGTGGAAGCGGCCATCGAACAAAAAGTGCCTTTCTTGTGCTTCACGGCCACCGGCGGCGCCCGCATGCAAGAAGGCTTGTTGTCTTTGATGCAAATGGCCAAAACCAATGCGGCGCTGACCCGTTTGTCGAAAAAAGGCTTACCTTACATCAGCGTGCTGACCGACCCGACCATGGGCGGCGTGTCGGCCGGCTTTGCCTTTGTGGGCGATGTGGTGATTGCCGAACCCAAAGCCTTGATCGGCTTTGCCGGCCCCCGCGTGATCGAAAGCACCGTGCGCGTGACCCTGCCTGAAGGCTTTCAACGCGCCGAATTTTTGCAGCAAAAAGGCGCGATCGATTTCATTTGCGACCGACGTGAACTGCGCAGCAAAGTGGCGCACATCTTGGCCATGTTGCAGCGCCAACCGGCGGACGCGGTCAGCAACTAAAGCACAGGACTGATTGCCCCTGGCTCAGTGCATCAGCCCCATTTGCACAGAGCCCAGGACCATGCCGGCAATTTGCAGCAAGAGCAGCAGCACCAAGCTGGACAAGTCCACGCCACCGACCATCGGCACCACCCTGCGAATGGGCGCCAGCCAAGGCTGGCACAGACGCTCGATCAAGGCCATGTTCATCGAGCCGGGCTGCACCCAACTGAGCACCGCATAGAGCAAAATCAAAGCGCTCAGGCCCGAGATCAGCAACTGGGCCAGACCCATCACGCTCAGCATGAGCACCAGCAACACTGAACCCTGCCCGCTCGAGAGCAACCACAGCACACCAAACTGCGCCAATTTGGCCAGCCAGGCACCTGCCAGACTGGCTGTGTCCAAACGACCTAGCGCAGGCAATCTTCTGCGCAGTGGCATGACCAGCCAATCACTGACCGCAAAAATAAAACGCCCCACAGGGTTGTTGAACGGAATGCGCTGCCATTGCATGACCAAACGCAACAGACAGGCACCGCCGATCAAGCCTGCGGCGACATCCAACAACAAACTGATGATTTGTATCAACAAACGAAGTCCTCCAAAACTGAGGTGATGATACCGTTGACTGCCCTTAAAATAGAGGCCCGGCGTGAATACCGCCCCACTCACCTGACCTGCCCCATGTCCGACGCCACCCCCGTTTCCGCGCCCCCAGTTCCAGCACAAGACGAAAACCAACTCATCTTGGAGCGCCGGGAAAAACTCAAAGCCCTGCGCCAGGCGCAAGTCGAAGGCAGGGGTGTTGCGTTTCCCAACGACTTCAAGCCCACGGACCATGCGGCCAATCTGCTGGCCGCCCACAACGACAAGGCGCCCGAGAGCCTGAACGGCGAAGGCGTGGCCAAAATCACCGCCAAAATCGCTGGACGCATGATGCTCAAGCGCGTCATGGGCAAAGCCAGCTTTGCCACACTGCAAGACAGCACCGGCCGCTTTCAGGTGTATGTGACGCGCGACGATGTGGGCGAAGACGTGTACGCCCTGTTCAAGCATTGGGACTTGGGCGACATTGTGGGCGTGGAAGGCCATCTGTTCAAAACCCGCACCGGCGAGTTGTCGATCCACGCCACCTCGATCCGCATGCTCACCAAGAGCCTGCGCCCCATGCCCGACAAGTTCCACGGCATTGCCGACCAAGAGGTCAAGTACCGCCAGCGCTATGTGGATTTGATGACCGACGAAGCGGCCCGCACCCGCTTTGTGGCGCGCAGCAAAGCAGTCAGCGGGATTCGCGAATTCATGGTGCAACACGGCTTTTTGGAAGTCGAAACGCCCATGCTGCACCCCATCCCAGGCGGCGCCAACGCGCGCCCTTTTGTGACGCATCACAACGCGCTGGAGCAAGAAATGTTCTTGCGCATCGCCCCCGAGCTGTACCTCAAGCGTTTATTGGTCGGTGGCTTTGAGCGCGTGTTCGAGATCAACCGCAACTTCCGCAACGAAGGCATTTCGGTCCGTCACAACCCAGAATTCACCATGATGGAGTTCTACGCAGCCTACTGGAACTACCAGGACCTCATGGGCTTCACCGAGCAACTCATCCGCGACGCGGCCATGAACGCCGCAGGCACGCTACAACTGAGCTACAGCGGCAAGCCAGTGGATTTGGCCAAGCCTTTTGCCCGTCTGACGATCCGCGAAGCCATCGTGAAACACACCCCAGCTGGCGAGCATGTGGACGATGCCACTTGGCTGATCAACGCCCTGCAAAAACTGGGCATGAGCGAGGCCAAGAACAAGCTGTCTACCCGCAGCCTGGCCAGCTTGCAGGTGCTGTACTTTGAAGAAACCGTGGAAGACAAGTTGTGGGAACCCACGTTCATCATGGAGCACCCCACCGAGATCTCGCCTCTGGCCCGTGCCAACGACGAACGCCCTGAGGTCACCGAGCGTTTTGAGCTGTACATCACCGGACGCGAGTTTGGCAACGGCTTCTCCGAATTGAACGACGCCGAAGACCAAGCCGCGCGCTTTCAAGCGCAGGTGGACGCCAAAGACGACGGCGACGACGAAGCCATGTACTTTGACCACGACTTTGTGCGCGCGTTGGAATACGGCATGCCGCCCGCCGGCGGTTGCGGCATTGGCATCGACCGTTTGATGATGCTCTTAACCGACAGCCCCAGTATTCGGGACGTCATCTTGTTCCCCGCGCTGCGCCGCGAACAAGACTGAAATAAGCGGTGGCCTCAGCCGCTGATGCGCAACGTCACTGAAGTTGCCACTTTTTGGGATGGCCACCATCGATCGCGTTGCGGTCGTTCGATGGGGTCGCCCAAAAGACGGCTGTGTCGCGAAAGTTGACTTCCCCGCCGAATTAGAAAATTGTGGCGATTGCTCAACTGCAGTCATCCAGGCGTTTGCCTAGTTGGAGCCGGATTTCTATCACTCCTTTTTGGGCTTGTCAAAAGCGTCAACCCTGCGGCCAAGGGTAATTCCTCTTGAGGAAAGGCACCTCAAACAATACAAGAATGAACTTGCCATCTGGGTCCAACGAATGACTATTTCACGCCGCACGCTTCTCACCGCATTGGGTGCCCTCACGTCTTCACCCCTGTGGGCTCAAGGAACGCCAAGCTTTCCCCATCGCCCCATCAAAGTCGTGCCTTTCGGAACAGCGGGAGGCCCCATCGATACCTTGGCCCGCATTTATGGCGATAAATTGCAACAACGCTGGGGCCAACCCATCGTGGTCGAAACTCGGCCCGGTGCCAGCGGCATCATTGCCGCCGACTACGTGGCCAAGGCGGCACCAGACGGATACACCGTCATGATGACTTTGCCTTTGACGCACGTGAACAATGTCATCTTGCAACCCAAGCTGCCCTACGACCCGGTAAGGAGTTTCACGCCTTTGAGCATGCTGGCTGTGGGAGGGCCAATGTTGGTGGTCCGTGCCAACGCGCCGGCCAACAACATCAAAGACTTGGTTGAATTTGCCAAGAAAAAAGGCAGCCTGAGCTACGGCACCTGGGGCAATGGGTCCTCGGCTCACCTTTTTGGAGAATTGCTGGCCCAACAATCAGGCACCCAATTGGTTCATGCGGCCTACAAGTCCGAAGCCGCCGCACACAACGACTTGTTTGGCGAGTTGCTTGACTTTGCCTGGGCCAACCCTGCGACCGCAAGGGCTCAGGTGCAAGGCGGGAAAATGAAAGTGCTTGGCGTTGCCGGCACGCGCCGAGTGTCCACCCTGCCCCAGATCACCACATTTTCAGAACAAGGCTTTAAGGGTTTTGATTTGGACAGTTGGATTGGCATGTACGCGCCGGCCAGTTTGCCTGTTGAATTGCAAACCACTTGGGTCACTGCTTTGCGTGAGATTACCGCCATGCCCGACATTCAAGCCAAGTTGGTCAGTTTTGGTTTCGAACCCCTTGGCAACACTCCTGCGCAATTCATGGAAGTTTTCAAAGCAGACTTTCCTCGCGTTTCTGAGTTGATCAAAGCTGCTGGTGTTTAAAGTCACTGAAGGAAAACACATGACCCAGTCCCCTTCAACGCCTTCACGCGTGATTCCCATCCAGTTGGACTCAGGCACGGCCTACAACAAAGCAGAACCCCGATCCGATTTGGAAATGACCCAAGTGGGCAAAGGTACGCCGATGGGCGAATTGTTGCGCCGCTATTGGCATCCGATCGGCATCCTCAGTGATGCGAACAGCACGCCGCGCAAAGTGCGAATTTTGGGAGAAGACCTCATTTTGTTCCGAGACCAAAGTGGCCGACCGGGTTTGGTCTATCCCCATTGCGCGCATCGCGGAACCTCTTTGTTTTATGGCAAGGTGGAAGAGCATGGCATCCGTTGTTGCTATCACGGCTGGCTGTTTGATGCTGAAGGTCATTGCATGGAAAGGCCTTGCGAGCCAGGACCGGACGAGCATCGCCACAAGGTGCGGCAGCCTTGGTACCCTGTCCAAGAGCTTTATGGATTAATTTGGACCTATATGGGGCCATCTGAAAAGAAGCCCGTGCTTCCACGATATGAATGCCTGGAGACGTTAGAGGACGGGGAGTTTCTAGAGGCCAACGACAACAGCATTGGCGGGGGTGGTCCGCAAATCATTCCATGCAATTGGCTGCAGCATTACGAAAACCTGGTGGACCCGTTTCACGTCGTCATATTGCACTCGTCATTCAGTGGTACGCAGTTTGTAGAGCAAATGGCACTGATGCCCCAAGTCACATGGGACACCCAAGCGCATAGCGTCAGAACGGTGTCGTTGCGCAAATTGCCAGACGGCCAAACACTCAGGCGAATCAGTGAAGCCGGTTTACCCACCTTGCGCGTCATACCCAGCCCACGCATTGGGCGCTATGGCATGGTTGAATCTTTGGGCTGGATCTTGCCTATCGACGACCATTCGTTCCGAATTTATGTGGTGGGTCGCGTCAAAGAAAAAGGCGAGCTCGTGAAAATGCGATCGCGCCTGAATGGCAAATTATGGGAAGAACTGTCTGAAGAAGAACATCAACAATTCCCCGGCGACTATGAAGCTATGGTCAGTCAAGGCGCCATCGCACATCACTCCGAAGAGCATCTGGCCAAGTCCGACATCGGCATTGTGAAACTGCGCAGATTGTTACAGCAGCAACTGCAGCGAATCAAAGAAGGGCTTGACCCTGCTGGCGTGAGCTTTGATGAGCACAGCGAACCGGTGAAATTTTCTGCCGGTAATTTTCTTGAGCTCACCTCATAATTGCGAGCACGTTAAAAAGACGCTGTAACGAATTTAAGGCCGGATTTTTGCGGAACGTCTCCGAAGGTGCCACGTTTCGATGTGCCCGAAATCGACCAGTAAAGGCTGCGCGACCTGATGGTTCCAGTGACTCAAATGTCGCGAAAGCTGTCGTTCCGACTGCGCTAGAAATCCTTGGCGATTTCTCAACAGCAGTCATCTAGGCGTATGCCTATTGATTTGGGGTAGTCCTGTTGCCGAATGCAAATACTCCATCTTACGAATTGTAGAAAGTCAAACTGACGACACCTTGCTAGACAATTTCACGAAAAAACTCGCCCCAGTCCCTCCCACCTGGCCCTCGCACCTCACCGACCCCCCATGCCGCTCGGCGATCGACTTGACCAACGACAGGCCCAGCCCCACGCCACCGGCGCGTTCGCTGGCTCCTGGCAAGCGGTAAAAGGGCTCAAAGATGCGTTCTCGATAGGCTTCAGGTAC
>CANFMK010000018.1 GCA_947448325.1 Comamonadaceae bacterium | reverse complement strand
GACATTTTGCCTGCCAAGGTGTGCCGCTTGGGGCGTCGCCATGCGGCTGAAAAAGTCATCACCCAGGTCAATCCCCGGGGCGAGACCATGTACTGGATCGGCAGCGCTGGCGAGGCCCTGGACGATGGCGAAGGCACTGACTTTCATGTCACGCGCCAGGGGCATATCGCCATCACGCCTTTGCAGGTGGACCTGACGGACCATGAGGGGCAAACGCACTGGCGTCGCGCCTTTGCCCAGCCGTTTTCGCGGCCGATCGCACCCTAGCCATGAACCAGAAGCGCCCCGCCTTTCCCATCAAGCTCGACAGTTTGTCGGCCGACAAATCCAAGGCCAAACCGGTCGCCGCTCCTGCTCGACCGGCGGTCAAAACGGTGCCGGCCAAGGCGTCAGTTCAAAGCCAAACGCCAAAGAACAGCCCCGCAAGGGTTACAACCCGACCCGTCACCAGCCAAGGCTTGGGGATGGATTCGGCCGCTGTGCGCGCCAGGATGGTTCAAAAACTGGCCCAAGGGGGCATCCAAGACGCGGCCGTGCTGAAGGCCATGGGCGCTGTAGAGCGCCATCGTTTTGTCGAAACGGCGCTGGTGAACCAGGCCTATGAAGACACCAGTTTGCCCATTGGTTTGGGTCAAACCATCTCCAAGCCCAATGTGGTGGCGCGCATGGTGGAGTTGTTGCGCAACGGCGCAGCAGGCAAGTTGGGTCGGGTGCTCGAGGTGGGCACCGGTTGTGGTTATCAGGCGGCCGTACTCAGCCACATCGCGACCGAGGTCTACAGCATTGAGCGTTTAAAGGGCTTGCATGAAAAAGCCCGCGAGAATGTGCGTGGCCTGCGGTTGCACAACGTGCATCTGCTGTTTGGCGACGGTATGGAGGGCTTTGCCAAGGGGGCGCCCTATGCGGCCATCATTGCTGCGGCCGGTGGCAATGACATTCCACAGCCCTGGCTGGATCAATTGGCAGTGGGAGGGCGTTTGGTCGCCCCGATGGTGACCCCGGCTGGTCATCAGGCCTTGGTGGTCGTGGACCGATCAGCGCAAGGCTTTCGTCACCAGGTGCTGGAGGCGGTGCACTTTGTCCCTCTAAAATCGGGTATCTCTTGAGGGAATCAGCATGATTTTGAGCGCTTTGAATCGACACGCCGCCGTGATCACTTGGGTCGTGGCTGCTTTGCTCGCCGGGTGTTCATCAGGCCCAAGGGTTTTGGCACCTGTGGTGGATCATGCCAAGCCCGCCAGCAGCACTGTTTTGCCTGTCACTGCCACCAAAGTTGAAGCTGAAAAAGTCCTTCCCGGCGCCGAAAATGCGGGCAAACCGGGTTATTACACAGTTCGCCCAGGCGATACGCTCACCCGCATTGGCTTGGACAATGGCCAGGCTTGGCGTGATCTGGCCAAATGGAACAATCTGGACAATCCCAACCTGATCGAGAGCGGTCAGGTCATTCGGGTGGTACCCCCCCAAGCCGCAGTGGAGTCCCCGGGTGTCGTGGTACGCCCTGTGGGCAGCGCGGCAGCGGCCAAGCCCGCTGCTGCCGATCCGAACAACAAGAATGCCGCGCCTGTAACCCCTGTAGCCCCAGTGGCCACAGCGAACCCAGCCATGCCTGCGGACGAGGGCTTGGCGTTCATCTGGCCCGCCAATGGGCCTTTGCTCGGTGGCTTTGACGATGTTAAAAACAAAGGCTTGGACATTGGCGGCAAAGCAGGCGACGCCGTGCTGGCTGCCGCCGATGGACAGGTGGTCTATGCCGGCGCAGGCTTGCGCGGTTATGGCAACTTGCTGATCTTGAAACACAACAACACCTTCTTGACGGCCTATGCGCACAACCAGGCTTTGTTGGTCAAGGAAGACCAGAAGGTTAAGAAAGGCCAAAAAATTGCCGAGATGGGCAACTCCGACAGTGCCAGTGGCGTGAAGTTGCACTTTGAGATTCGTCGCCAAGGCAAGCCTGTCGACCCTGCCAAACTGCTGCCCTTACGCTGAAATCGGGACTGCGCGTCAAATGGCTTGGCCTGTCTTGGTGTTTGACATCGAAACCATTCCGGACATCGCCGGTCTACGTTCACTGAACGCTTGTGATGAAGCGCAAAGAGACGAACAAGTGCACGCCGCCTGGGTCCAAGCACGCAAAGACAAAGGGCAAAGCGATTTCCTGCCGCTGTATTTGCAGCGTGTGTTGGTGATCAGCTGTGTTTTCAGAAACGCCGAAGGCTTGCGCGTGCACTCCTTCACCGACCGAGATGGGGCCAGTGAAGGCAAGGTCATCCAGACTTTTTTCAATGCGATTGAAAAACACACGCCGCAACTGGTGAGCTGGAACGGCGGCGGCTTTGATCTGCCCGTATTGCATTACCGGGGCCTGCGCCACGGTGTGGTGGCCGACAAATATTGGGACATGGGCGACGATGACCGCGAGTTCAAATGGAACAACTACATCGGCCGCTACCACCACCGCCATCTGGACCTGATGGACTTGTTGGCCATGTACACCCCCAAAAACAATGCTCCACTGGACGCCATGGCCAAGCTGTGTGGCTTTCCAGGTAAGTTGGGCATGGACGGCTCGCAGGTCTATGCCCAGTACCTGCAAGGCCAGACCCAGGACATCCAGAACTATTGCGAGACGGATGTGATGAACACCTATCTGATGTACTGCCGCTACCAAAAAATGCGCGGCGGCTTCACCGAACAAGAATACGACACCGAAATCAAAATGGTTCAAGCCACCTTGCACGACCTGGTACCGCATGCCCCGCATTGGCAAGAGTACCTGAACGCCTGGGGCTGAACGCGACGCACACCATGACCTCCCAAAAAACAAAAGACCTGCAACAGGCCGAAGATCCGTCCGCATCCGCTTTGACCGCCATGGAGCTGCCAGACGGCCTCTTACCACCGGGTCACTACCGCATTGACGCCATGGACATTGAGGCCCAAGGCATTGCCCGCAAGCCCGATGGCAAAGTGGTGTTCATCGAAGGCGCTTTGCCTTTTGAAGAGGTGTCGGCGCAGATCCACCGCTCTAAAAATAGCTTTGAAAAAGGCGTGGTCACCGAGATTTACCGCGAGTCCTCACAGCGCGTTCGCCCCGGTTGCCCGCACTTTGGCTTGCACACCGGCGCTTGTGGGGGCTGCAAAATGCAGCACCTGGACGCCAACGCCCAAGTGGCCATGAAACAGCGTGTGCTGGAAGACAACCTGTGGCATTTGGGCAAAGTCACACCCGAATCCATGCTGCGCCCGGTAGAAGGCCCGGCCTGGGGCTACCGTTTTCGCGCCCGACTGTCGGTGCGTTATGTGCATAAAAAGGGCGAGGTCTTGATCGGCTTTCACGAGCGCAAGAGCCGCTATGTGGCCGACATCCAAAGCTGCCGAGTGTTGCCAGCGCATGTGAGCGCCATGTTGATGCCCTTGCGGGCTTTGATTTTCAGCATGGACGCGCGCGAAACGGTGCCGCAAATCGAACTGGCCTGCGGCGACGACGTCACAGCGCTGGTGCTGCGGCATTTGGAGCCCTTGAGTGCTGGCGATCTGGCCAAACTGCGCGCTTTCGCATTGACGCATCAGGTGCAGTGGTGGGTGCAGATCAAAGGACCCGACACGGTCAAATTGCTCGACGAGGGCGGCCCTGAGTTGGCCTATGACTTGCCCGACTTCAGCATCCACATGCCATACCGGCCCACTGACTTCACCCAAGTCAACCCCTACATCAACCGCGTGTTGGTGTCGCGTGCCTTGCGATTGCTGGCGGTGCGGAAAACCGAGCGGGTGATCGATTGGTTTTGCGGTTTGGGCAACTTCACATTGCCTCTGGCCACGCAAGCGCGCGAGGTGCTCGGCATCGAAGGCGCGCCCACCTTGGTGCAGCGCTCCGAAGAGAACTTGGCGCAAAACCGGGCGGCCCGCGCTGTGGGCCAAGCCCTGGCGCCAACCCAGTTCGTGGCGCGCAATTTGTTTGAGATGACGCCTGAGATGCTGATTGCCGATGGCTTTGCCGATAAATGGCTGATCGACCCGCCGCGCGAAGGGGCGTTTGCCTTGGTCAAAGCCTTGGCACAACTGCACGAAACCCCCGAACTTCGCCAAGGCTGGCTGCCGCCCCAACGCATTGTTTATGTGAGCTGCAATCCCGCCACTTTGGCGCGCGACGCGGGCTTGCTGGTGCATGTGGCCGGTTACCGCTGTGTCAGTGCGGGTGTCGTCAACATGTTTGCGCACACTGCGCATGTAGAAAGCATGGCGGTATTTGAACTTTGATATTAATATTCAAGCTCTTTGAAGGGAGTTGAATATGACGTCAGTAGAAATTGCTTCTCTGTGCTCGGCTTTAGCTGGGCTAGCTCTTTATTGTGAAATCCCTCGTGCCGGTGGTTTTCGTTCGAATTGCCAGCAACGCATTTTTGGTGTTTGTATGTTTGTGTCCATTACTTATCAAACATTAAATTTGTTTACTGCACTTAATGATGCATCGTCCTTACAGCTTTTTTGCTTTATCGGATGCACTCTCGGCTCTCTGGGTTCAATGAGGTTGATCGTCAACATGCCGCCTCAATTGGCTGAAGCAGAGTTACCCCTGAAACCTCAAGAACTGAGTCATTGATTAATTTGCATGATCATCTCAACAAAAAAGGGCTTCCTCGGGAGCCCTTTTTGTGGGAAAGAGAAGAGGGCGCTCAGTCGCGCTCACCACCCCAGATGCCCAGCAAAGCCAGCAGGCTTTGGAAGATATTGAAGAGGTCCAAATACAAGGCCAAGGTGGCGCTGATGTAGTTGGTCTCGCCGCCATCGATGATTTGCTTGAGGTCGTACAGCATGTAAGCGCTGAAGATGCCAATCGCCAAGGTGGACAGCATCATCATGCCGGCGGTCGAGCCGACAAACACGTTGACAATGCCGCCGACCATCAGCACCAGGGCGCCGACGAACAACCACTTGGACATGCCCGACAGGTCTCGTTTGATGACGCTGGCCAAGCTGGCCATCACGGCAAACACACCAGCAGTGCCTGCAAAGGCGGTCATGATCAGGTCAGGGCCGTTCTTGAAGCCCAGCACCATGCCGATCATGCGCGACAGCATCAGGCCCATGAAGAACGTAAAGCCCAGCAACACGGGTACGCCGGCGGCTGAGTTTTTGGTTTTTTCAATGGCAAACATGAAGCCAAAAGCACCGGCCAAGAAAACCACCAGGCCCAAGCCGCCGCTCAGCGACTGGGTGATGCCGGTGGCCACGCCCAACCAGGCACCCAGCACGGTGGGCAGGAGGCTCAATGCCAGCAGGCCGTAGGTGTTGCGCATGACGCGGTTGCGTTGGGCTTGAACGTCCAGGCCCCATGCGGTGTCAATGGTTTGAAATTCACTCATCAGGTATCTCCTTGTATGCCTTGTATCAGAAGGCTGGACCCATTGTAGGGTGGCCAGCCCATTGGCCAGCAATCTCCGTGGCAAAACCGGGGAATTAGGCGTCAGAGGGTGGTCTTTTTGCCACGGCGCTTAAAACACTTTTGCTGTGAAGTCATCCATTGGGCTTGGCAGAACCTGTATGCTTGGATTTTTCCATTTCACCAGTTCACCTACCCCATGAAAACACAATCCAGTCTCGAGTTGTCGGACGTCAAAACCATTGCGGCTGCAGCCGAAGCCGAAGCCCTGAAAAACAACTGGGCCGTCAGCATCGCCATTGTGGACGCGGGGGGGCATTTGCTGCATTTCGCGCGCATGGACGCAGCGCCACCAATTTCCTCCCACATTGCCCCGGCCAAGGCGCATACCGCAGCGCTGGGTCGCCGTGAGAGCAAGGTCTATGAAGACGTGATCAACGGCGGGCGCTATTCTTTCCTGACCGCCCCGACTGTGCAGGGCATGCTCGAAGGTGGCGTGCCGATCATGAAAGACGGTTTCTGTTTGGGCGCAGTAGGTGTCAGCGGCGTCAAGTCGAACGAAGATGCGCAGATCGCCAAAGCAGGTATTGCCGCCATCGGTCTGTAAATTGACGACGGCCCATTAAAAAAGCCCGCGCACCCAACGGTGTGAGGGCTTTGTCTTTCTGGGGACGCAATTATTTGATGGTCAGCACCCAAGCGGCCAAAATTTTGGCTTCGGCTTCGTTGACCTGGGCGTTGGCCGGCATGGGCACCGGACCCCACACACCAGATCCACCGTGGATGATTTTGGCAGCCAATTTGTCAACGGCGGTTTTATCACCCTTGTATTTGACGGCCACGTCTTTGAAAGCGGGACCCACCACTTTGCGATCCACCGCATGGCAGGCCATGCAGTTTTTGGCTTGGGCCAGCGCTGGGTCGGCCAGAGCCGGCAGGGCGGTCGCAGCCGCCCATGCCAAGGCCCCCATCCAAATGATTTTGTTCATCATGTCCTCCAAACGAAATGGGGAGTTGAGGTGACTCAGGCGTTTGGGGATCACCTGAATCTCAGCCTCAGTCCTCGCGTCAGTACAAATCCAACACCGCGCCTTTGCTGGCGCTGGAGGCATTGAAAGCAAACTTGGCTTGCACACCCCGGGTGTAACGCGGTGCTGGCGCCACCCAACCTTCGCGGCGTTTGGCCAGCTCGGCTTCGGGGACGTTGAGTTCCAGAACGAGTTTGTGTGCGTCGATGGTGATGCTGTCGCCTTCGTGGACAAAGGCGATGTTGCCGCCCGCAGCCGCCTCCGGCGCCACGTGGCCCACCACCATGCCCCAGGTGCCCCCCGAGAAACGGCCGTCGGTGATCAGACCCACGCTTTCGCCCAGACCGGCGCCAATGAGCGCGCCGGTGGGGGCCAACATCTCAGGCATGCCCGGACCGCCTTTGGGGCCCAGGTAGCGCAACACCATGACGTCGCCCGCTTTGATCTTGCCGGCCAAAATGGCCGCCAATGCCGATTGTTCGTCGTCAAAAACGCGGGCAGGGCCGGTGATGACGGGGTTCTTCAGGCCGGTGATTTTGGCCACCGCACCCTCCGGCGAGAGGTTGCCCTTGAGAATGGCCAAGTGCCCTTCGGCATACATGGGGTTGTCGATGGGGCGAATCACATCTTGGTCGGCCCGCGGCACATCGGGAATTTCTTGCAGGTTCTCGGCAATGGTTTTGCCGGTGATGGTCATGCAGTCACCGTGCAGCAAACCTGCGGCCAGCAAAGTCTTCATCACTTGAGGGATGCCGCCGGCTTGGTGCAGGTCCACGGCCAAGTACTTGCCGCTGGGTTTGAGGTCGCAAATCACAGGGATTTTCTTGCGCATGCGCTCAAAGTCGTCGATGGTCCAGTCCACGCCGGCGGTGTGGGCAATGGCCAAAAAGTGCAGCACCGCATTGGTCGAGCCGCCGGTGGCCATGATCACCGCCACGGCGTTTTCCAAGGCTTTTTTGGTGACGATGTCGCGGGGCTTGAGGTCTTTCTTGATCGCTTCGATCAGGACCTTGGCGGACTCTTTGGCCGAGTTTTGCTTTTCGTCGTGCGGATTGGCCATGGTCGACGAGTAGGGCAGGGACATCCCCAGCGCCTCAAACGCCGAGGACATGGTGTTGGCCGTGTACATGCCGCCACAAGAGCCGGTGCCTGGAATCGCGCGCATTTCGATTTCGCGCAAATCGGCGTCGCTGAGTTTGCCTGCGGCGTTCTCACCCACGGCCTCAAACACGCTGACGATGTTCAGATCTTTGCCCTGGTAGCGGCCGGGCAAGATGGTGCCGCCGTACACATAGATGGCGGGCACGTTGGCGCGCAAGATGCCCATCATGCCGCCAGGCATGTTTTTGTCGCAACCGCCGACCACCAGCACGCCGTCCATCCACTGGCCTTGCACGCAAGTCTCAATGCAATCCGAAATCACCTCGCGGCTGACCAGCGAGTACTTCATGCCTTCGGTGCCCATGGCCATGCCGTCAGAGATGGTGGGTGTGCCGAAAATTTGCGCATTACCACCGGCTTCTTCAATCCCTTGCACCGCTGCATCTGCCAGTTTTTGCAGGCCGCTGTTGCAAGGGGTGATGGTGCTGTGGCCGTTGGCCACGCCCACCATGGGCTTGACGAAATCGCCTTCTTCATAGCCCATGGCGTAGTACATGGACCGGTTGGGTGCACGTGACTTGCCCTGCGTGATGTTGGCGCTGCGTCGGTTGATCGGCGTGATGGGAATGATTTTGTCGCTCATGGTGTTTTTCAAGGGTGAAAATCGGTCCATGTTCAGGGGCAAACAGGCCCCGAACATGGGGGTCACTTATTCTAACGGCCTGCACTGCGCTGGACGTTAGCCAACGTGTCTGGAAAGACGGGCACAATGCGCACCATGCTGATTCATCCTCAAATTGACCCTGTCGCCCTGCAATTAGGGCCCCTGTCCGTGCATTGGTACGGCTTGACCTATTTGGCAGCGTTCGGCCTGTTTTTGTTTCTGGGTCTGCGGCGCCTGCGCCACCCCACCTTTGCCCGCTTGCAAGGCGATCAGGCTTGGCACCGGCAAGACGTGGAAGACATCTTGTTTTTGGGTGTGATGGGCGTGGTGCTGGGTGGGCGTATCGGCTACTGCCTGTTTTACAAACCACTGCATTACCTGAGCCATCCGTTTGAAATTTTGGCGGTGTGGCAAGGCGGCATGAGTTTTCACGGTGGTCTGCTTGGGGTGATTGTGGCCATGGCGTGGTTTGCCCGTTCACGCCAGCGTCCGTTTTTACAGGTCATGGACTTTGTCGCGCCTTGCGTGCCCACTGGCCTGGCCGCAGGGCGCGTCGGTAACTTCATCAATGGCGAGTTGTGGGGCCGTGTGGCCGATCCCGAATTGCCTTGGGGCATGGTGTTTCGCGGTGCGGGCGATTTGCCGCGCCACCCCTCTCAGGTGTACCAATTCTTGTTAGAGGGCTTGTTATTGTTTGCCGTGTTGTGGCTGTATGCGCGCAAGGACCGGCCAATGGGCCATGTCTCGGGGGCATTTTTACTGGGCTATGGCCTGCTGCGATTCACCGCCGAGTTTTTCCGTGAACCGGATGCGCACTTGGGATTGTTGTCCTTGGGCATGAGCATGGGGCAGTGGTTGTGTGTGCCCATGGTGTTGTTAGGTGCGGCGCTGCTGTTCAGGCAGCGAGCCGCCATTTCCAATGATGGAGTGAATTGAGATGTTGACCCATTCTGCGGCCTTGGGGGCCAGTTTTGATTTCGCACCCAGCCAGCGTTACCCCGATCCGCGCATCGAGGTGCTGGATCCTTCGTTTGCGAAGTACCGCATTTTCAGCAGCACAGTGGAAATGCTGGGCAGCGGCATGCGCTGGGCGGAAGGCCCGGTGTGGTTTGGCGATGGGCGCTACCTGTTGGTCAGCGACATTCCGAACAACCGCATCATGCGTTACGACGAAGCCAGTGGCGCTTGGGGCGTGTTTCGCTCACCGTCCAACTTTGCCAATGGCCTGAGCCGCGACCGTCAAGGTCGGCTGTTGGCCTGTGAGCATGGCGGACGCCGCATCACCCGCACCGAATACGATGGCGCGATCACCGTCTTGGCGGACCATTTTGAGGGGCTGCCCCTCAATTCCCCCAACGACATCGTCTGCCAATCCAACGGGGCTATTTGGTTCACCGATCCGCCGTTTGGTATCGGTGGGCATTGGGAGGGCGCCAAGGAGGATGCCCAATTGCCGCATGCGGTTTACCGCATCGATCCCGCCACAGGCGCTTTGCAGCAGGTGCTCACTGATTTGGCCGGACCCAATGGCTTGGCTTTTTCGCCGGATGAGCAGGCGCTGTACATCGTCGAGAGCAGGTCGCAGCCTTGCCGCAAAGTCTGGGCCTATGACTTGAGCGCAACGGGCGCCTTGTCAGGCAAGCGTTTGGTGATCGACGCCGACGGCCCAGGCGCGCTCGACGGCATTGCCGTGGACGAAGAGGGCAGTATTTGGTGCGGTTGGGGCAGTAACGGCCGACTGGATGCACAACCCGAAGGCTTGGACGGCGTGCGGGTCTTCAATCCGCAAGGCGTGGCGATTGGCCACATTCACCTGCCTGAGCGCTGCGCCAATCTGTGTTTCGGTGGCGCCTTGGGTAACCGCTTGTTCATGGCCGCGAGCCATTCGTTGTACGCCTTGTATGTGGAAACCCGGGGCTGATTGGCCCAGAATTCACTAGTCATCGTACAACTTAACGGAAAAATTGAGGGCTTATTCGGCTGCGTTTCGGGGCTTGCGCAGCCGGTCTCGGCTGTTGGAGAGGTGGGTGCGCATGGCGGCGCGCGCCGACTCTGCGTCTTGGTTACGGATCGCGTTGTAAATGCTCTCATGCTCACTGTGAACACGCCTTAAATAGGCCTCGCGACCTTCGGGCGCTTGGTCAGCGGTGTTGACACGGGTGCGCGGGATGATGCGCCGACCCAAGTAAGTCATCAAGTCGGCAAAGTGGCGATTGCCCGTGGCCTTGGCCACCTCCAAATGGAACTCAAAATCACTGGGCACAGCGTCTGATTGCTCATCTATGGCATCGGCAAAACTGGCCAAAGCGTGTGCCATGGCATCGCACTGTGCAGGGGTCGCACGTTGCGCAGCCAGGCCTGCAGCCTCGGTTTCCAGGCTGATGCGCAATTCCAAAACGTTGATCACGTCCTCGACCGTGGACATGTCTTGTTCAGCGATGCTGAAGTTTTCGCTTGAAGGCGCTTGCAGCACAAAAGTGCCCACGCCGTGGCGTGTTTCCACCAGTCCAGAAGCCTGCAAACGAGAGATGGCTTCGCGTACCACGGTGCGACTGACGGCGAGTTCCACCATGATGGCCGACTCGGTGGGCAGTTGATCGCCAGCTTGCAGTCGGCCCCCTTGGATTTGGCTGGCCATGTGCTGCACCACCTCCTGCACGAGGCCGCCGCGACGGTTGCGCGGTACAGGCATTGCAGCAGTGAAAGGCATTTTTTCGGTCATAAAAGGTCCTGGGTGCTTGACACCATGAACGCAAGCATACAGAATACCAAGTCATCAGACAACATACAACGTAAACTCCGAGACATGACCATCCGATCCCATTCCCGCATTTTGATGACCGGCGCCGCTGGGGGCTTGGGTCAAGCCATGCGCACACGCTTGAAAGCCAACTGCGACATCTTGCGTTTGAGCGACCTGCATCCCCTGGATGCCGCCCAAGCCGGCGAAGAGGTCCTGCAAGCCGATCTGGCCGATGCCGCCGCAGTGAACGCCATGGTGGCGGGCTGCCAAGCCATTGTTCACTTTGGTGGTGTTTCGACCGAGCAGCCTTGGGCGCCGATTTTGCAGGCCAACATCGTGGGGGTTTACAACCTGTACGAAGCCGCACGCACGCAAGGTGTGAAGCGGGTGGTGTTCGCCAGCTCAAATCACGTCATGGGTTTTTACCGCCAAAACGAAGTGGTCGACGCCCTCAGCCCCCCTCGACCCGATGGCTTGTACGGCTTGAGCAAAGCCTTTGGCGAAGACATTTCCCGTTTGTATTTCGACCGTTATGGCATTGAGACGGCTTGCGTGCGCATTGGCTCTTCGTTTGCCGAGCCCCGCGATCGGCGCATGCTGGCCACTTGGCTCAGTTTTGATGACCTGCACCGTTTGATCACCGCCACATTGACAACGCCCGTATTGGGTCACAGCATCATTTACGGCACCTCAGACAACCGCGTGAGTTGGTACGACAACCATTTGGCCAAGCACATCGGCTACCGCCCACTGGACAGCTCCGACGCTTTTCGTGAGGCCGTTTACGCCCGCACCGATGAGCCTGATTTGACCGATCCGGCAGTGCAATTTCAAGGCGGTGGCTTCGTCAAGATCGGGCCGCTCTGATTTTTTAATTCGATCTTCATCACCAGCCAACGCTGGTGGCCCAACCCATTTACTTATTCAGAACCAGGACTTTCCATGACCCCTCAAGAACTCAAATCCATCATGTCCAGCGGCCTGTTGTCGTTTCCGTTGACCGACTTCGATGCCCAAGGCAACTTCAATGCCAAAACCTATGCCGAACGCTTGGAGTGGTTGGCGCCTTACGGTGCCACCGCCTTGTTCGCGGCCGGCGGTACGGGCGAATTTTTCTCGCTGACCGGCGATGAGTACCCCAAGATCATCAAAACCGCAGTCGACACTTGCAAAGGCAAGGTGCCGATTATTGCCGGCGCCGGCGGCCCGACCCGTTTTGCCATTCAATGCGCTCAAGAGGCTGAGCGGGCAGGGGCACACGGCGTGTTGTTGTTGCCGCACTACTTGACCGAAGCCGGTCAAGAGGGCTTGATCGCTCACGTCGAAGCCGTGTGCAAGAGCGTCAAATTTGGCGTCATCGTGTACAACCGCAATGTTTGCAAACTCACCCCCGAATCGCTGGCCATCCTGGCCGATCGTTGCCCCAATTTGGTCGGCTTCAAAGACGGCGTGGGCGACATCGAGGCCATGATGTCCATCTACCTGAAGATGGGGGATCGTTTCTCTTACTTGGGCGGCTTGCCGACGGCTGAGGTTTATGCCGCTGCTTACAAAGCCTTGGGCACCCCCGTTTATTCTTCGGCGGTGTTCAACTTCATTCCCAAAACGGCGATGGAGTTCTACCATGCTGTGGCCGCCGACGACCATGCCACGCAGCACCGCTTGCTCAAGCAATTCTTCATGCCCTATTTGGCAATCCGCAACCGGGGTCAAGGCTATGCCGTGAGCATTGTCAAAGCGGGCGCCACCTTGGTCGGCCACACCGCGGGTCCTGTGCGCCCCCCATTGACCGATTTGAAACCCGCCGAGATGGAACAACTCGATGCGTTGATCAAGTCCTTGGGTCCTCAATGATTTTCCCGCTGTTCTTTTTTTAACCTCACTAGGAGACATCCATGCAATTCAAAACCTCTGTACTGGCCATCGCTGCCGCACTGTCTTTCAGCGCCCACGCGGTGGAGTTTCGCTCAGCCGACATCCACAATGCCGACGATTACCCCACCGTGGTGGCGGTCAAGCACATGAGCACCGTGCTGGAAAAATTATCGGGTGGCAAACACAAAATCAAGGTCTTCAACAAAGGCGCTTTGGGCTCTGAGAAAGAAACCATCGACCAAGTCAAGATCGGTGCTTTGGATCTGGTGCGCGTGAACGTGGCGCCCATGAACGGCGTTTGCCCCATGACCATGGTGCCCACCATGCCTTTCTTGTTCCATTCGGTGGACCACATGCGCCATGCTTTGGACGGCCCCGTCGGTGCTGAAATCTTGAAAAGTTGCGAGTCCGTGGGTTATGTCGGCTTGGCCTTTTATGACAGCGGCGCACGTTCCATTTACGCCAAAAAAGCCATCAAAACCGTGGCCGATGCCAAAGGCTTGAAGATCCGCGTGCAGCAGTCAGACCTGTGGGTGGCCTTGGTCAGCGCCATGGGTGCGAACGCTACGCCCATGCCTTATGGCGAGGTGTACACCGGCTTGAAAACTGGTTTGATCGACGCCGCTGAAAACAACATTCCTTCTTTTGACACCGCCAAGCACGTCGAAGCTGTCAAGGTCTACTCCAAGACCGAGCATTCGATGGCACCTGAAATTTTGGTGATGTCCAAAGTGGTGTGGGACAAGTTGCCAGCCAACGAGCAAGCCATGATCCGCCAAGCCGCCAAAGAATCGGTGGCTGTGCAGCGCAAGGCTTGGGATGAGGCCGAAGGCAAATCCTTGGCCAACGTCAAAGCGGCGGGTGCTGAGATTGTCGAAGTCGACAAAAAGTCTTTCCAGGCCGTCATGGGTCCGGTCTACGACAAGTTCATGACCACGCCTGAAATGAAGCGCGCGATCAAAGCCATTCAAGACACCAAGTAATCGGTTGACCTAATGCCCCTGGCGCAAGCCGGGGGCTGGAGTTTTTCATGTTCACCAAATTTTGTGCGACCGTCTCCAAGATCAGCCTGGTGCTGGCGGTGATCGGTTTGCTGGCTGTGATCTTGTGCGTTCAGTGGCAAGTGATTGGTCGCTATGTCTTGAACGACACGCCGACCTGGGCCGAAGCCTTGGCCATGTTGATTGTGTTGTTCGTCACCGCCTTTGGCTTGGCGGTGGGGGTGCGCGATGCGGGCCACATCGGCCTGGAATCGTTGGTGGTCTTGCTGCCTGAAAAATGGCAGCACCGGATTGAAATTTTGATCCACGCTTTGGTGGCTTTGTTCGGCTATTTGATGGTGCAGGGCGGTTGGCTGTGGGCCAGCGCCAAGTGGGGCGAGAAAAAGCCGATGCTGCCCGTGCCCGATGGCATTGACTATGTGCCTGTGATCATCGCCGGTGCTTTGATTTTGCTTTTTTCGATTGAACACATTGTTGCGCTGTTGCAAGGCAAAGTGGTCGAGCCTGTTTGGGAATGAACATGAGCCCCCACATTCGTCACTGCGTGTATTTCATTGCCCCCCGAGGGGGCGCTTGCCCTCCTTGGGTCGGCCCTGCGGAGGTCAAATGGAACTGACTGTTCTTGCATTGAGCTTCACGCTCCTGTTGATCTTGGGCGTCCCAGTGGCTTTTGCCATTGGTCTGTCTTCGGTCGCCACCATCATCGCCGCTGGTTTGCCGGTGGCCATGGTCTTTCAAAAAATGGTGGGGGGCATGCAAGTGTTTTCCTTCTTGGCCATTCCGTTTTTTGTGTTTGCCGGTGAGCTGATGCTCTATGGCGGCATCGCCGATCGGATCGTGCGTTTTGCCAACAGCTTGGTGGGCCATGTGCGCGGCGGCCTGGGCATGAGCAACGTGATCGGTTGCACCATTTTTGGCGGTGTCGCGGGTTCCCCTTTGGCCGACGTCTCGGCCATGGGCTCGGTGATGATCCCGCTGATGAAAAAAGAGGGCTACGACGCAGACTATGCCGTCAACGTGACCACGCATGCGGCTTTGGTGGGCGCCATCATGCCGACCTCGCACAATATGATCATCTTCACCCTGGCCGCTTCGGGTTTGGCGTCGGTGAGTGTGCTCGGTTTGATTTTGGCGGGCTTGGTGCCGGCCATCATCCTGACGCTGTGTAACCTGGGCGCTGCCTACTGGGTGGCGGTGCGCCGGGGTTATCCGATTCACGGCAATTTCCCTGGTTGGTTTGAAGTGCTCAAAGCCTTTGGTGCGGCATTGCCCGGTTTGTTTGTGGTGGTGATCATTTTGGGCGGCATTTTGTCGGGCGCGTTCACCGCGACCGAGTCCGCCTCGATTGCCGTGGCTTGGGCGCTGTTTGTCACCGTTGTGGTGTACCGTACCTTGACCGTGCACAACTTTTTGAAAGCCTGTGCCAAGGCCTGCAAAACCACCGGCGTGGTGCTGCTCTTGATCGGTATTTCCAATGCTTTCGGTTATTTCATGGCCTTGTATGAAGTGCCGCAATTGACCGGTGCATTGATGCAAAAAGTCAGCACCGAGCCGTGGGTCATTTTCTTGATGATCAACATCTTGCTGTTCATCTTGGGCACCTTCTTGGACATGGCTGCGACCATTCTGATTTGCACCCCCATCTTCATGCCGATCGCCATGCACTTTGGCATGGACCCGATGCAGTTCGGCATCATGCTGCTGATCAACTGCGCACTCGGATTGAACACCCCGCCCGTCGGCACGGTGCAGTTTGTCGGTTGCGCCATCGGCGGCATCTCGGTGGGCCAAGTCATGCGCACCATCGCACCGTTTTACGGCGCGTTGACCTTGGCGATGTTGCTGGTGACCTATGTGCCCCAGTTCACACTGTGGTTGCCGAATTTGCTCAAATGATGATTTGAAATTGGACCTGACACCATGAGTTCAAACCGCCCGCCATTGGCGATTCGCATGCATCCGGCTGACAACGTGGCCATCATTGCCAACGACGGCGGTTTACCGGCAGGCACGCGGATGCCAGCGGGTGCCGCTGAAGGGCTGGTTTTGCGCGACAAGGTACCGCAAGGTCACAAAGTCGCATTGCGTGATCTGACCCAGGGCCAAGCCATACTGCGCTACAACGTGCCTGTGGGCTATGCCAAGCAAGACATTGCAGCGGGCAGCTGGGTGCATGAACGATTGCTCGACATCCCCAGTGCCCGCGAGCTGCAAGACTTGCCCATGGCCACGGTGAAAGCACCGGTGCTGGACGCTTTGGAGGGCTACACCTTTGAAGGTTATGTGAACCGCGATGGCTCGGTCGGCACGCGTAACTTGCTGGCCATCACCACCACGGTGCAGTGTGTGGCCGGCGTGTTAAAGATTGCCGTGGAGCGCATTGAGCGCGAATTGCTGCCCTTGTTTCCGAATGTGGATGGGGTCGTGGGCTTGGAGCACAGCTATGGCTGCGGTGTGGCCATCGATGCGCCCGGCGCTGAGATTCCGATTCGCACTTTGCGCCACATCAGCCTGAACCCCAATTTTGGCGGCGAAGTGATGGTGGTGAGTTTGGGTTGCGAAAAATTGCAGCCTGATCGGTTGCTGCCGCCCGGTAGTTTCCCGATCCAAGACATCCGAGATGCCGCTAACGCGCTGGACAATGTGTGTCTCCAAGACGATGCGCATGTGGGCTTCATGTCCATGATCGATGACATTGTGGCGCGCGCCAAGACCCATTTGGCGCGCCTGAATGCCCGTCAACGCCAAACGGTGCCCGCCAGCGCGCTGGTGGTGGGTGTGCAGTGTGGCGGCAGCGATGCCTTCTCCGGCGTCACGGCCAATCCGGCTGTGGGCTATATGGCCGACTTGGTGGTGCGCGCCGGTGGCACGGTGATGTTTTCCGAAAACACCGAAGTGCGCGATGCGGTGGAGCAACTCACCAGCCGCGCTGCCACACCGGCCGTGGCCGAGGACATCGTGCGCGAGCTGGGCTGGTACGACCAGTACCTGGAACGTGGACGTGTCGACCGCACCGCCAACACCACCCCGGGGAACAAAGCGGGTGGCCTGTCCAACATCGCTGAAAAAGCCATGGGCTCCATCATCAAAAGCGGCAGCGCTGCGATCGCCAGTGTCTTGCCGCCTGGCCAGAAGCTCAAGGCCGATCAAAAAGGTCTGGTTTTTGCAGCCACGCCGGCCAGTGATTTCATTTGCGGCACCTTGCAACTGGCCGCTGGTATGAACCTGCATGTGTTCACCACCGGCCGTGGCACGCCTTATGGGCTGCAAGCCTGCCCGGTCGTCAAAGTCGCGACACGCACCGATTTGGCCCGGCGCTGGCATGATCTGATGGACATGAACGCAGGCCGCATTGCCGAGGGTGAAATCACCATCGAAGAGGGCGGCTGGGAATTGTTTCGCCTGTTGCTGGATGTGGCCAGCGGCCAAAAAACCTGGGCCGAGCAATGGAAACTCCATAATGCCCTGGTCTTGTTCAACCCCGCACCGATCACCTGATTTCTTTCTGTCTCCATTTTTTTGAAGTTCTTCCATGACCACATTGCAATCCTTTGATGCCCGCACCGGCCAAGCCCTGGGCGCGGCTTTACAAACTTCTTCCAGTGCCGACATCGATGCCGCAGTGCAAGCTGCACATGCCGCTTTTGCCGACTGGCAATCCAGCGCCGGTGAGTCACGGGCTGCCTTGCTCAATGCGCTGGCTGCGGCCATCGAGTCCGACCGCGAAGCCTTGGTGGCTTTGGCCGACCAAGAGTCGGGTCTGGGTTTGCCGCGTTTGAACGGTGAGTTGGACCGTACCGCGTTCCAACTTCGCCGCTTTGCCAACTTGGCGCAAAACGGCGCTGCATTCGCCTTCACCGATGACCCTGCTGTGGCCGGCGGCCCGCCTGCAGGACACCCCGCCATGCTGCGCGTGCGGGTGCCTTTGGGCCCCGTGGCCATGTTTTCGGCCAGTAACTTTCCATTTGCGTTTTCGGTGCTGGGCGGCGATACCGCCTCGGCCCTGGCCGCCGGCTGCTCGGTCGTGGTCAAAGCGCACCCCGGTCACCCTCAGACTTCGCTGCGTGTACACGGCCATGTTCAGTCTGCATTGAAGTCCTTGAATTTGCCCGCTGGCTTGGTGGGCATGGTGCAGGGTGCGGGCCATGAGGTCGGCGTGACGCTGATTCAGCATCCGCTGATTGCCGCAGGCGCCTTCACCGGCTCCACACGCGGTGGTGCGGCTTTGCAAGCGGCAGCCCGTCAACGCGCGCGGCCGATTCCTTTTTACGGTGAGTTGGGCTCCATCAACCCCGTGGTGGCCACGCCCCAAGCGCTGGCGGCCGGCGGTGAAGCCCTGGCCCAGACTCTGGCGGGATCCATCACGCTGGGTTGTGGTCAGTTTTGCACCAACCCTGGTTTGCTCGTGTTTCAGCGCAGCACCGAAAGCAGTGCCTTTGTGGCGCAACTGGCGACCGCGTTGAAGGCGCAGCAACCGCACGTCATGTTGACGCAAGGCATGCGCCAAGCGCTGGACGCAGGCACCCAGGCGCAGTTGGCGGCAGGTGCGAAGGCTTTGGTGCATGAACCGGTAGACAGTTTGCAACCACGCCCCTTCTTGGCCGAGGTCGATGCGGCCACTTTCATCGCGCAATCGCAGCTGCATGAAGAAGTCTTTGGCCCCGCCAGCCTGATTGTCTGGACCGACTCGGTCGCGCAAACCTTGCAGGTCTTGCAGGCCGTCGGCGGTAGTTTGACGGTGACACTGTGGGGCTTGAACGATGACACGCCCGACCACCGCGCCTTGGTGCGGTGCGCCAGCGCCATGGCCGGTCGCTTGCTGTTTGCCGGTGTGCCCACGGGCGTGGCGGTGACGGCGGCCCAGCAGCACGGCGGCCCATGGCCTTCATCGACCGAGCCCATGTCCACCTCGGTGGGTGATGCGGCCTTGGACCGTTTCTTGCGCCCTGTCTCCTTGCAGGAGATGCCCGCTTGGCTGGCGGCGCGCCACGGTCAGCCTTGCTGATTCGTTTCCAAGTTTTTACTTTTGCGTTCTATGACCACTTCATCTCCCGTCGTCACCGCCATGCGCGTCATCCCAGTGGCCGGGCGCGACGGCATGCTGCTCAATTTGAGCGGCGCCCATGCGCCGTTTTTCACCCGCAACATCTTGGTCTTGACCGACAGCCTGGGGCATACCGGGGTGGGTGAGGTCCCCGGCGGTGAAGCCATTCGCCAAACCCTGGAAGACGCGAAAGAGTTGGTGATCGGCCAACCCCTGGGCAAGTACTTGACGGTCCTGCAAAAGATGCAAAGCGCTTTTGCCAACCGCGATGCGGGCGGTCGCGGCTTGCAGACTTTTGATTTGCGCACCACGGTGCACGCGGTCACGGCGGTTGAATCGGCGTTGCTGGATTTGCTGGGTCAGTTTTTGGAGGTCCCTGTCGCCGCCTTGCTGGGCGAGGGCCAACAGCGCGAGCAGGTTGAGATGTTGGGCTATTTGTTTTATGTCGGGGATCGACGCAAAACCGATTTGCCCTACGCCAGTGAACCCGATGCGGCTGACGATTGGGTGCGCCTGCGCCACGAGGAGGCGATGACGCCGGAGGCGATTGTGAAATTGGCCGAAGCCGCGCATGCGCGTTATGGCTTCAACGACTTCAAACTCAAGGGCGGTGTACTCTCCGGTGAAGCCGAAGTGGACGCCGTGACGGCCTTGCATGAGCGGTTCCCGCAGGCCCGCATCACCCTGGACCCGAATGGCGGTTGGCTGCTCAAAGATGCAGTGCGTTTGATGCGCGATATGCACGGTGTGCTGGCCTATGCCGAAGATCCGTGCGGTGCAGAGCAGGGCTTCAGTGGCCGTGAGGTGATGGCCGAGTTCCGCCGTGAAACCGGCCTGCGCACCGCGACCAATATGGTGGCGACCGATTGGCGGCAAATGGCCCATTCGATTCAATTGCAATCGGTCGACATTCCTTTGGCCGATCCGCATTTCTGGACCATGCAGGGCTCGGTGCGCGTGGCGCAAGCTTGCCAAACCTGGGGCCTGACCTGGGGTTCACACTCCAATAACCACTTTGATATTTCTTTGGCCATGTTCACCCATGTGGGCGCTGCCGCACCGGGCCGGGTGACCGCCATGGACACGCACTGGATCTGGCAGGACGGCCAGCGCCTGACGAAAGAGCCGCTGCAAATTCGCAACGGTTTGATCGATGTGCCTACACGCGGCGGCTTGGGTATTGAGCTGGACATGGACAAGGTCGAGGCTGCGCATCAACTGTATTTGCAGCACGGACTGGGCGCGCGCAACGATGCGCAGGCGATGCAGTATTTGATCCCCGGTTGGCAATTCAACCCCAAGCAGCCTTGCTTGGTGCGTTGATTCACCCGCATTTCACCTAGAACAACGACAGGAGACACCCATGACCACACGCCGCCAATGGATGCACACCGCGCTGGCCAGTGCCGCAGGCCTGAGCTTGCAACCCGTCTTCGGACAGAGTGCGGCTTGGCCGTCCAAGCCCATCAATTATTTGGTCGCATTCCCGGCAGGGGGCACCACCGATATTTTGGCCCGCGTCGTGTCACAGAAATTGGGGCCTGCTTTGGGCACCACCTTGGTGATCGACAACAAAGGCGGCGCTGGCGGCAGTGTCGGTTCCGAGATCGCGGCGCGCGCGCCGGCCGATGGCTACAACCTGTTGGGCGGCACCATCAGCTCGCACGCCATCAACGTCAGCCTGTACCCCAAGCTCGGTTACGACCCGATCAAATCGTTCACCCCGGTGTTCTTGTACGGCACCAATCCGGTGGTCTTGGTGGTGGCGGCCAACAGCCCCTATAAATCTTTGAAAGATTTGATGACAGCAGCCCGTGCCAACCCCGAAAAACTCTCGGGTGCTTCGGCGGGTAACGGCACTTCCCAGCACTTGGCGCAAGAATTGTTGGCCTTCAAGGGCGGCGTGAAATTCACCCATGTGCCCTACAAAGGCAGCGCACCCGCGATTCAAGATGTGATGAGCGGTCAAGTCGACTTCATGTTCGACACCACCGTGGTGGCGGGCGCACACATCCAAAGCGGCAAGCTGCGCGCTTTGGCGGTGACCTCGGCCAAGCGTTTGACTGACTCCATGCCCGATGTGCCCACCGTGGCCGAGTCGGGTTGGCCCGGTCTGCAAGGTTTCGAGGTGGTGTCTTGGCAGGCCTTGTTTGCACCGGCCGGCACCCCCAAACCGATTGTGGAGAAACTGCACGCCGAAATTTTGAAGATCATGCAAACACCCGACATGCAAGAACGCATCAAAGGTTTGGGCATGCAGCCTTCCAGTTTGACCACCGATCAAGTTCTGGCTTTTCAAAAGGCGGAGATCGACAAATGGGCACAAGTCATCAAAGCAGCCAACATCAAACTGGATTGAAACTGCACCATGAAAATCACCTCTTTGCTCTTTGCCGCGAGTGCCACGCTGTTGGGCCTGTGCGTTCAGGCTCAAACGCTGTCTGCTTACCCGGCCAAACCCATCAAGATCGTGGTGCCGTTTCCAGCGGGCGGCACTTCCGATGTCTTGGCCCGCTTGATCGGTCAAAAAATGACCGAGAGTTGGGGCCAACCGGTGGTGATTGACAACAAGCCCGGTTCCAGCGGCAACTTGGGTGCCGATCTGGTGGCCAAGGCCGCGCCCGATGGCTACACCTTGGTGTTGATGGACGTGGGCAATCTGGTCATCAGCCCCGCGCTCTTCAAATTACCTTTCAATGTGGTGAATGACTTTGCGCCAGTGGCCATGGTGGCTTATTCGCCCCACCTGTTGGCTGTCAGCAGCAAAGTGCCAGCCAACACCCCCGCCGAACTGGTGGCGTATGCCAAGGCGCAAAAAGGCAAACTCAATTACGCCGTGGCCGCGGGGATGGGCAGCGCTTCGCATTTGGCGGGCGTGACTTATGCGCAGCGCAACGGCATCGAGTGGGGCTATGTGCCTTACAAGGGTGGGGCGCAAGCCATCACCGATTTGATCGGCGGCCAAGTGGACGTGATGTTCAACGGCATGGTGGCCACCTACCCGCATGTGAAAGCTGGCAAGATCAAATTGATCGCTATTTCCAGCGCCAAACGCAACGCGCAAATGCCCGAGACACCCACCGTGGCCGAAAGTCTGCCCGGGTTTTTGACGGGCAGCTTCCAAGGCCTGTTGGCGCCTGCCGGTACCCCCAAGGCAGTGGTGGACAAGCTTTATGCAGAGGTGCAGCGCATCGCAGCTTTGCCGGAAATCAAAGAGCGTTTGACCACTTTGGGCGCTGAACCTTCAGCCATGACGCCAGACCAGTTCGGTGCTTGGCTGAAAACTGAAATCCCCGCGATGGCCAAGATCGTCAAAGAAGAGAAAATCACCGCAGATTGAGGGGCGCTGCGGACGGCGGTGGCATCAGGGTAAATCCGGGTTGGAAGGGGTTGATAAAGGCTAGTCGTCCTGCTGGGTATTGGTCATAATTATCTGTAATTACGTGAAATTACAAGATCCTTGCACATGGCCAAACCCCTCAACTCCTTGCATGACCAAGTCGCAGAACGTCTGCGCAGCTTGATCTTTGCAGGCGAATTGTCGCCAGGCAGTTGGGTTGACGAAGTGCAACTGTGCGAGAGTTTGTCGATCTCTCGCACACCTTTGCGAGAGGCCCTCAAAGTCCTCAGCGCAGAGGGTTTGGTGCGACACGAACCCCGGCGTGGCTGCTTTGTCAGCGAAGTCACAGAGCAAGACCTGGACGACATCTTTCCGGTGATCGCCATGCTGGAGGGCCGCTGCGCACATGAAGCAGCCATTCACGCCACTGAGGCCGATATCCAAGCCATGACGTTGCTGCACGAACAATTGCAAGCCCATGCGAGAGCGGGGCAAATTCAGAGCTACTACGCCACCAACTTCAGCATCCACGAAGCCATCATCGCCATGGCGGGTAACAAATGGTTGGCCATGGCGATTGGTGATTTGCGCAAGATTTTGAAATTGGCCAGGCTGCAGCAGCTCAATGCGCCAGGCCGTCTGACGCAATCTCTGAAAGAGCATTTGGCTATTTTTGCAGCGATCCAAGTCCGCGACCCCCAAGCGGCCAGCGACGCCATGCACGAGCACCTGACGCGCCAACGTGAAGCCTTGCGCAGCCTGCGACAAAGTCAAAACTCGCGCGTGCAGCCCACTTCGATTTCCATGCCAGCCCGAACAACTACTTTGACAACTCTTGCGCTATGAATACATCTGATTGGATTGGCCGTAAAGTGGCCGGTTGGCTGCCTGCGGGCAAAGGCGACAAAGCCACAGGGTCTGCAGCCGAGTTGGCCAAACAGTCCAAGTCTGCCGCCATGCAAGCCCCGGCGTCCCTGGGCCGCTCCACGCGTGAGCGACTGGGCGCCACATTGCGACACAAGGAGGAGGCCCTCTCACCGCGGGTGCTGCGCCGAACCCTGACCGAGTTGCAAGCCATTGTGGACCCGGGGGTGAGTGAGGTTGAAGGCGGACGCCGTGCCAAAGGGGTGGCGCAGTGGTACAGCAAGGCCACCCCGCAGCAACGCCAAGACTGCTGGCTGTTGATGAGCGAGCAATTCGCGCCGGACCCCTCCAAAGTGAAGGCTGCCCGTGAACAATACGAGGCGGCCATGGGGACGCCTGACGAGGGTGTGGCTGAGATCCGCATGCGCAAAGCCCTGGTTTCGCCGCGCACCCGTTTGCTGCAACGTTTTGCCGTTTTTCCAGAAGGCATGCGATTTTTGGTGGACTTGCGCGCCGAACTGCTGCCCGCTTTGAAAGGCAATAAACGCGTGTTGGCGCTGGAAGCGGAGTTGGAAAATCTGTTCAGCACCTGGTTCGACGTGGCGTTTTTGGAGCTGCGCCGCATCAGCTGGGATTCGCCCGCCAGTTTGGTGGAAAAGCTGATCAAGTACGAAGCGGTGCACGACATCAAAAGCTGGGGCGATGTGAAAAACCGCCTCGACTCGGATCGCCGTTGTTATGGTTTCTTTCATCCGCGTCTGCCCGATGAGCCGCTGATTTTTGTGGAAGTCGCGTTCATGGACGAGATTGCCTCCAGCATCGGTCCATTGCTGGACGAATCGGCCGAGGCGGTGGATGTGAGCAAGGCCAAGACGGCGATTTTTTACTCCATCAGCAACACCCAAACCGGCCTCAAAGGTGTGAGTTTTGGTGATTCTCTGATCAAGCGGGTCGTGGAGACTTTGCGCGCAGATTTTCCCAAACTCAAAACCTTTGCCACCCTATCGCCGATCCCTGGCTTTCGGCAGTGGTTTGGCCGCCATGCGCCGCGCATGCTGGAAGAAACGCCGGACAAAATGCGCGCCCAACTGGGCCGTGCAGTGGGTTTCGAGCCGGCAGCCGTGGAACATGTGATGACGGCTTTGGAGCAGATCGCCGGTTGGCCTGAACGCTCGGTGGTGCGCCAGTGGATGCTGGGCTGCGCCGCGCACTATCTGGGCAAGGAGTTGAGTGAATCGCGACCAACGGACCCCGTGGCGCGTTTCCATTTGGGCAACGGCGCCCGGGTCGAACACATCCATTGGGCGGGCGATCTGTCACCCAAGGGTGTGCGGCAATCGTATGGCTTGATGGTGAATTACCTTTACGATTTGCGCAAACTCGACCGCCACCGTGAAATGATGGCGCAAGGCAAAATCCCCGTCTCTAGCGATGTGGAAAACATGTATTTTTGAACGACAGCGCATGCCAACTTCCCACACACGAGACATAACACAGGAGACACATCCATGAACCACAATCCTCTGAACATCGACAGACGCCATCTCATGCAATGGGCCGGGGCCACAGCGGCCTTGAGCGCTTTGCCCGCTTGGGCGCAGAGCGCATGGCCGACCAAACCGGTGACCTTGGTCGTGCCGTTCCCTGCGGGGGGCGGCACCGATGCCTTTGCAAGGCCTTTGTCGGCGCAGTTTTCGCGTTTGACCGGCAAACAACTGATCATCGACAACCGCGGCGGCGCGGGCGGCACACTGGGTGCGGGCGTGGCCGCCAAATCTGCGCCCGATGGCTACAACCTTTTCATGGGCGCTGTGCACCACACCATCGCCCCTTTCATGTATGCCAAGTTGGACTACGATTTGGAGCGCGACTTGGTGCCCTTGATCTTGGTCGCCAACGTGCCCCAGGTGCTGGTGGTCAATCCGAAAAAAGTGCCTGCGGCCAACTTCAAAGAGTTCATTGAATTCGTGCGCAAGAACCCCGGCCGCTTGAACTATGGTTCGGCCGGCGGCGGCACCTCGCACCATTTGGCGGGGGAGTTGTTCAAGCTGCAAACCAAAACCTTCATCACCCACATCCCTTACCGAGGCGCAGGCCCGGCCTTGCAAGATTTGATCGGTGGCAATGTGGACATGATGTTTGATGGCTTGGGATCGTCGGCCGTGCACATCAAGAGCGGCCGCGTCAAAGCGCTGATGGTCTCCGGTGCCAAGCGTAACCCCGCGTTCCCGGATGTGCCATGTTCCAGCGAATTGGGTTTGCCCGATTACACCGTCAGTACCTGGTACGGCGTGTGGGCGCCCAAGGGGACGCCGGTCGAGGCACAGACCCAAGCTGTGGAAGAAATTCGCAAAGCCTGCCTGACCGACGAGGCCAAAGCCGTTTGGGCGAATCAGGGTGCTGAATTCCCCAACCTCACGGGGGCCCAGTTCGATGGCTTCATCAAAGCTGAATTGCGTAAATGGTCACAGGTGGTCAAGGCCTCGGGTGCCAAGCTGGATTGATGGGTTTGCCCGCCTGATTTTTGAACTTACTTTTTTTCACCATGTCTCAACACAATTTATTTGCCGCTTTGCGTGCCGCTTTCCCCAAAGACCTCGATGCCGTCGCCGTGGAAACCGACAACGGTTTGAATTACACATGGCGCGATCTGGACCGCGCCAGTGCCATGATGGCCAATTTGCTTGCTTCTTTGGCTATTCCGCTGGGCAGCAGGGTGGCGGTGCAGGTCGAAAAATCGGTCGAAGCCATGGTGCTTTACTTGGCGACCTTGCGCGCGGGCATGGTCTTTTTGCCGCTGAACACGGCTTACCAAAGCGGTGAGATTGAGTACTTCATCGGCAACGCCGAACCTGCGGTGGTGGTGTGCAGCAGCAAAAACTTTGGTTGGGTCAGCAAAATTGCGTTCAAAGCGGGTACCCAGCATGTTTTCACTTTGGACGATGACCGCACCGGCTCGTTGCTTCAACGCGCCGCGCATCACAGTGATCAACACCAATGCACTGTGCAAAAAGCCGACGATTTGGCGGCGATTTTGTACACCAGCGGCACCACCGGGCGCAGCAAAGGCGCGATGCTGACGCACGGCAATATGCTGAGCAATGCGGTGATGCTCAAAGACTATTGGGGTTGGCAAAAAGGCGATGTGCTGATTCACGCCTTGCCCATCTTCCATGTGCACGGCTTGTTTGTGGCGATCCATGGCGCGTTGATCAACGGTAGCAAAATGATAT